>CANJYI010000198.1 GCA_947478975.1 Chthoniobacteraceae bacterium | reverse complement strand
GGTCCCCACCATTTGCTCCTTGGGCAGGGCCAGGCTCAGCAGGTAGAGGCCAAAAATGGGGCCGGCGGCGTTTGCCACCATCGTGGCAATCCCCGCCCAAAAGCCGATGAACCAGCCAAAGCCGCGCGTGTGGGGAAGCGATGCACCCAGATGCGGAAAAGCAGTGCGCGCAGTTTGTGCGAGGACGGTGCCAAGCAGCATCCATCCGAGGATGGGCTTGAACTGGGCGTCGGGAAGGACTCGCATCAGAAAGAATCCGGCGGTGACCCCGAGTAGTGTGGAGGGAAGGAGCTTTGCGATTTCCCGCCAGATGGTGTGTTTTTGAAACGAATGAACCGCGCAGAGGTCACCGAAGATGAGGAGAGGCAGCAGGATGCCGGTGCTTTCCCTTGGAGGAAAGGCCTCGGCCATGAGCGCCACCGTCAGCAGGCTGACCCCGGGGAACCCACTTTTGGAGAGGCCCACGCAGAGGGCTGCACAAAGGCAAAGCAGGGGCGGCATGCGTGTTTGCGGGAAGAAACAGCGCGCCCTGGCTAGGGGCGCGTTGCGGTATAAATGGCGGTAACCCCCCCAAGGAGGGGGGTGTAGTGCGCATCTTGATACCCCGCGGCTTCCAAGCGTCCGCACATTGCGTCCGCGTTTGGGAAGGATTCAATGGAGTCGGCGAGATAGTCGTAGGCGGAACGCTCGCCCGTCAGCAGGGAGGCAAGAAAGGGCAGAACGTTGTGCAGGTAAAATCGGTAAAGATGCAGCAACGGGGGCGTGGGTAGGCCGAAATCAAGGATGAGTAGGTGGCCTCCTGGGGAGAGCACCCTCTGTATTTCAGACAAGGCGTGCGTCCAGGAAGCCATGTTCCGAAGGCCGAAGGCCACTGTCACCGTGTCAAAGGCGCCGTCGGCGAAGGGAAGCTGGAGGGCGTCCGCCACCGTCAGATGGGGGATGTTCTTGTCGCGGGCCACCTGCAGCATGGGCTCACAGAAATCTGCTCCCACCAGCAGGGCGTCGGGGCAGGCGCGTTGAAGGGTGCGCGCAAGGTCGCCGCTGCCAGTGGCCAGATCTAGAATTGTCCGGGGCTGCCATTTTTGAACCTTGCCCGCGGCTGCAATGCGCCAGAGCACGTCGCAACCTCCGCTGAGCAGGTGGTTGGCCAGGTCGTAGCGGGAAGCGATCCGGGAAAAATACGCACGCACCCGGTGGGACTGAATGGAACCATCCAAAGCCATGGGTTGACCTTCGGGCCTTGGGGCGAGTTTGGAAAGCCGCCGTGTGCGGCGGTCGTAGATTTTACGGCTCTCCGCTGGAATTGATGAAGCATTTTTCGGTTTTGGCCTCGAGCCTGCTATGGGTGGGGAATGCTCCAAAAGGCACTCAGCAGGGCGAAGTTTCTCATCGTGGACGATGAGGCTTCCAACGTGCGCCTCTTGGAGCGCCTTTTGGAGTTGGCGAAGGCCGGCCCGGTTTTCAGTGTGACGGACCCACGCAAGGCGCTCGGTGTTTTTCTGGCCGAGCGGCCGGACATTGTTCTGCTGGATCTGCACATGCCACAGCTTGATGGTTTCGCATTGCTCTCCCAGATCAAGGCAAGTCTCCCTCCAGACGAGTATCTGCCGGTGCTGGTGCTCACGGCGGACATCACCTACGAAACCCGCCAGCGCGCCCTCAGCAAGGGGGCGCATGACTTTCTGACCAAGCCCATCGATCCGGACGAGGTGCTGTTGCGGATACGGAACCTTCTGGAGACGCGTTTTCTGCACCTTGAGTTGCAGCGGCAAAACGAGGAATTGGAGCGGTTGGTGCGCGAGCGCACCGTCCAGCTCGAGGACACCCTGGGGCAGCTCAAGGCCGCACAGGAACAGCTGGTCAAACAGGAGCGCCTGCGCGCGCTGGGAATGATGGCCAGCGGGATTGCCCACGACTTTAACAACGCGCTCACGATGGTGCTGGGCTACGGCGAGCTGCTGTCGCCCTTTTTTGAACAGGATGCCCCGGAGCGGGAGCGGGAGCAGTTCAAGCACTTGATGGCAGCGGCCGAGGACGCCTCGCACGTTGTGGCAAGGCTGCGCGACTTTTACCGGCCTGCGGATCAGGACGAGCTGCGCGTGCCTGTGGATGTAAATCTGGCCATCCAGCAGGCGGTGGTGCTCACCGCGCCCCGCTGGAGGGATAAATGCCGGTCTGAGGGCGTTCAGATCGAGGTGGGAATGGATCTGCATCCGGTACTGCCGTTTTTGGGACACCCGCCGGAGTTGCGGGAGGTGCTTACTAATCTGATATTTAATGCAGTTGACGCCATGCCTGAAGGTGGGGCTTTGAAGTTTAGTACCAGCTCTGAGGACGGGCGGATTCGGATCGAGGTGGGGGATACAGGGGTGGGGATGAGCGAGGAGGAATGCAGCAGGTGTCTGGAGCCGTTTTACACAACCAAAGGGCAGCAGGGAACGGGTCTGGGGCTGGCGGCGGTGTACGGGTTTGTGCAGCGGTATGGGGGGGCGATCGGGATAAAAAGCAGCAAGGGGAACGGTTCGGTTTTTACTCTGACTTTGCCGGGAACCAGCGCAGTGCATGCCGAGCCCGAGCCCGAGCGGAATGTCAGCCAGCGGTCTTTGCGGATTCTCATTGTCGACGATCAGGAGATCATCCGGCAGCTCATCGCCGAGATGCTTGAGGCGGAGGGACACTTTGCCCTCCCTGTGGCTGACGGGGCGGAGGCGTTGCTCAAACTTTCCGAAGGGCACTGGGATCTGGTGATTTCAGATCAGTCCATGCCCGCGATGACCGGTTCCCAGATCGCGGCCGAGATGCGGCGCCGGAATTTGCGTGTGCCTTTTATTCTGTTGAGCGGCTTTGGAGACGAGATGCGTGCGAAGGGGGGGAATCCGGAGGGGGTGGATCTGCTTCTCAGCAAGCCCGTCACCGCAAGCGGCCTGCGGAAGGCATTGCAGGCAGCGGTAAAGGTTGAGTGAGAAGGGCAGGGGCGGAGGCGCTGCGGGCGGGGACTTTCGGGGAGGGAACCATTTGCTGGCAGAAAATCTTCAAAAGGTGCTTGTCATTCAGGTGAGTGTCTGGCATTTTCCACGCCCCTTCAAAAAGGGTTTGTTTTATGTCTTACGCGATTTTCAAAACCGGCGGTAAACAGTACCGAGTGTCTCAGGGTGACGTCATTGACGTGGAGAAGCTCGATCACAGTGAGGGAGACCATGTGGTTTTCTCTGAAGTGCTCATGGTGGCAGAGGGAGCCTCTGTCAAGGTTGGGCAGGAAGTTCAGCACGCAACCGTCGAGGCTGAGGTGGACCGCCAGTACAAGGGCGAGAAGGTGTTGGCTTACAAGTACCGCCGCCGGAAGGGTTACCACCGGACTGTCGGTCATCGCCGCCGACTGACCCGTTTGAAGATCACTGGCATCAAGGGCTAGTCCTCTTTCCAGATAATTTCACAACCAGCACAGCTTATTTTATGGCTCATAAAAAGGGACAGGGCTCAGTCAAGAACGGCCGCGACAGCGACAGCAAGCGTCTCGGTGTAAAGAAGTTTGGTAGCGAGACCGTCATTGCCGGTAACATTATCATCAGGCAGCGTGGCACGAAGTTCACTCCGGGCAAGAATGTCGGCCTCGGCCGGGATTACACGATTTTCGCCTTGGTGGACGGTCACGTACGCTTTGACCGCGAAGGACGGCGCGTGAATGTTGACCCAGTGGTGGCCTCTGTTGCTGCCAACTAGAGCTGCATCACATTCCAGTTTGAAAACCGCATCTTCGGATGCGGTTTTTTTTTGCCCACCCCTTGAGTCTCCTTGATCCCTCTGTTTGTCCAGAGCGCGGTTGTAGCCCTCAAACGTGGCTGCCTGGTTGCGTTGGCAGAGGGTTTTCTCGACACTGTTTTTTCTCTTGCCCGGTGTGTGGGCCGGTTCCTTTCTCTTTATGCGAATTCTATCCAAACTGATGTGCGCCATTGCGTGTGGGGTGTTGGCCTTCTCGAATGCCAGCGGAGGCGTTTCCTTAAAGCAGGGGACGACTCTCTTGTTTTACGGAAACTCGCTTGTGGAGCGCCTCTTCGAGCAGGGAGGCATGGAGGCGAGTGTGCAGTTGGCGCACCCCGAACTTCAGTTGCGGCTGCGGAGCCTCGCCTGGACGGGCGATGAGGTGGGCAACCGTTGGCGGGCCGAGGGGTACGCCGAGCACTTGAAGAATCTTATCGATCGGTGGCCGGCTCAAGTGGTGGTGGTGGGTTTCGGGATGAACGAAGCCTTTGCCGGGCCGGAAGGGGTAAGCGGTTTTCAGGCGCAGTGGGAGGTCTTTCTGAGGCAACTGCAGCGGCTTCATCCCGGGGCCCAGGTGGTGCTGCTGGCCCCGACGGCAATGGAGGCCGCTTCCGCACCCAAGGCAGTCGATGTCGCGGCACGCAACCGGGATTTGGCGCTGTACGCGGCGGTCATCCGCGAGCTGGCCAAGGCGCAGAATCTGGGTTTTGTGGACCTCTACAGCGAGAGTCTTGCTTCCTACAATGCGGCTGCCTCACCGCTGACCTTCAACGGACTTCACCTCAATGAGCTGGGTTGTGGATTGATGGGGCGGGTTGTCGCTGCGGCACTGGCGGGGGAGGAGGCTGTGGGGCGGGTGGACGCGGTCCGCCTCGCCGAGGTCGCCCCGGCGGCAGCGCGCAAGGCGAGGTATGTGGCCGACGTGGTCCGTCCGAAAAATGGGGTGGTGTATTACGGGGTGCGGAAACGTCCCGACGAATACGCTGCCGAGATGCCTCGCTACCACCAACTGATTGAGCAGGCAGAGGCCGACTTGCATGAACTGGTCCGCAACCCGGAAAAACGTTTCGCCTCTTTTCCCGTTCCGACGCTGCCGCCGATGCCTGAGGGTAAAAGCAGGCCGGATGCGGTTTTGGGGGTGATAAAGCCTGCGGCCGAGCAGCAGCAGGAGATTTCCGTCGCCCCCGGTTTTGCCCTCAATCTTTTCGCCTCGGACGAGCAGTTTCCTGAACTGCGAAATCCGGTGCAGATGGCCTTCGACGCGCGCGGCCGGTTGTGGGTGGTGTCAATGCCGACTTGGCCGCACACCGTTCCGGGGGCTCTCCCGGAGGACAAAATTCTCGTGCTTGAGGATACCGACCATGATGGGAAGGCCGACAAATGCACGGTGTTTGCAGACGGCCTTGATGCGCTCGACGGCATCGCATTCCACGAGCGGGGGGTGGTCGTTTCCGCACAGCCACGGCTGCTGCTCATGCGCGACCGGGACGGGGACGGACGGGCGGACGAGCAGATTGAGTTGTTGCGCGGGGTGGATGTGACCGATTCACACCACGGCGGGATGATTAACACCGATGCGCTCGGGCACATTTCTCTGTGTGACGGGGTGTTTCATCGCTCCCAGTTTGAGACGCCCTTCGGTCCCCTGCGCGGAATCGACTCGACGACCTATCGGTTTGATGCGCGCTCGGGGCGGCTTTGGACAGAGTGGCAGAGCACCACTCCCAATCCATGGAAGATGTGCTACGACCGGGAGGGTAGCGCCTTCCAGATGTATGGTGACGGGATTGTGCAGGATGGGCTTCAGATGACGCGCACTCCGCTGGGGGC
>CANJYI010000197.1 GCA_947478975.1 Chthoniobacteraceae bacterium | reverse complement strand
CGACAGCGGTTGCGACCATTTGCTGGTGGAAAACGCTGGAGAGGTCGTCGGCACCTACCGGATGCAGACCGGCGGGCGGGCCGCTGAAAACATCGGCTTCTACAGCGCACAGGAGTTTGATCTGAGCCCCTTCGACCCCATCCGCGAACAGGTTTTGGAACTGGGCCGCGCCTGCGTGCACATCGAACACCGTAATCTGCAGGTGCTCTCGCTCTTGTGGCGGGGGATCGCAGACTATGCGCGGGAGCGGGGCTGCCGGTACCTTTTGGGCTGCAGCTCGCTCACCTCGCAGGATCCGGAGGAGGGGCTTGGATTGTACCAAATGCTTTCCCAGCGGCACCTTGCACCAGAGTCCTTTCGCACTGTTCCCCTGGCCGGCTGGGCCTGTCCAGAGCCAGTGCAGCAATCGGAGCCCGCGCCCGTTCCACGCGCGCCCAAACTGTTGACTGCCTATCTTTCTCTTGGAGCAAAGATTTGCGCTCCGCCCGCGATGGACAGAGAATTCAAGACGATCGACTTCCTCACGCTGCTCGACCTTGAAAATCTCCCCTCCAGAGCTGCCGCACTCATCGGCTGACCAAATCGTTCCCTTCCCCCCGGCCAACCCACCGCCGAGGCCGGCGGAGGTGAGCCCGCTTCGTGTTTTTGGAAAGGCCGCCCGCCTGGTGCTGCAACTGGTGCACGGAGTGGCCCAAGCCCGCAGGGTCGGCACACCGAGCCCCTTGGCAAACCGGGCAGAGCTTCGGGAACGCGCCCTCCGCCTGCACAAGATCAGCAACGCGCTCCTCAACCACTTCGGCGTCGAACGCAGCGTATCCGGGCGGATCCCCGATTCCGGTTTGCTCGTGACCAACCACGTCAGTTTTGCCGACATCATCCTCCTGAGCGCGGTGCAGCCGATGGTTTTTGTATCCAAATCAGAGGTCGCCTCCTGGCCCGTTGTGGGTGACATCGCCAGTGCAGCCGGCACTCTTTTTGTCGAACGCAGCCGCCGGTTGGATGTGGCAAGGGTCAACGCGGACCTGCGCCGCGTCCTGGACGCCGGCCTCCTGGTCACTCTGTTTCCTGAGGGAACCAGTTCGGACGGCTCCAGGGTCCTGCCCTTCCAGCCCTCCTTGCTCCAACCTGCCGTGGAGGCCGCAATTCCCGTCATCCCCGGCCACCTCTCGTATTGGGGAGGCGACCGGGTCCGCGCGGATGACGTCGCCTATTTTGGAGAGCGCGACTTGTTGCCCTGCCTGCTCGCGCTCCTCAATCGGAAGACCACCTTCGGAGAAGTCCATTTCGGAGATCCTGTCGGCCCCGTGGGCGACCGCAAAACCCTGGCCGCACGTCTCCACTCTTCGGTCAGCGCGCTCGCACCCGGCGACCTGAGCTGAGCGAGGCCCGCTATCGGGCAGCACCCGCGCGGGCCCGCTCGGCCACCGCCCTGAAATACGCCTCGACCGAGTCCCGATACTCCGACGGCGCGGATTCCCTCTTGCCTTCCACCATGTCGGTGGCCAGCCGTTTGGGAAGGCTGCCCCAGTCTCCCGCTTCACCCCTCTTATCGGCGGGCAGCCCCTTGGACCCGGCGTCGGCCATCCCGGAAAGATCGGCACCCGAATTGGCGCCCCCGCTCGAGGCTGCCCCCTCCTGTGTGCGTTCGCCACGGTCCGCGCCCGCCTGCGCATCCACCGCTGCCGAAAGCGATTGAGCCGCCCGCTCGGCGCTCCCTTCACCGCCCTCCTTCAGCGCCGCCCGGGCCTCCGCCATCTCCGTTTTTGCGGCCTGCGCCAGCTGCGCACCGGCTGCGGCCTGGGCTCCCCCGGGCGCATCCTTTTGCGTGCCACCCTGCTGGGAGGCATCGCCCTTGCCCTCGGAACTCTGGGCGCTCGTCCCCTCCTTCGCCGCACCGTCGGCCCCCGGCTGGCTCTCTTGCGAGCCCGGCGAATTCTGGGCCGCCATGGCTTCCGCCTTGGCCAACGCCGCTTCCGGGGATTTTCTGGCAAGCTCGGCAAGCTTGGCAAGTTCCGCCACCCGCTCCTCACGTGCGTCCAGTTTTGCCGCGGCGCCCAGCGCCTTGTCTCCAGCGCGCAGAGCCTGCCTCGCTGCGGTACGCTCTGCGGGATCCGCGGATTCGAGCTTTTGAAAGTTTTCCGCCAGTGCCTTGAGCTGTTCGGCACCTTGTTTCTGAAAGGCCGCAGCCTTTTCAAGCAGGGGCTGCCGCTCGGGGGCGCGCGCCGCAGCCTGCTGCAACGCTGCCTGCGCCCGATTGCCCGCGTCTTTGAGCTGGGCTGCCGCTCCGTCCGCATCGCGCGCGGCCTCCCTGCCCGCCGCGCTGCGCACATCCTGCGCGTTCGCTTCCGCGCGCAAAGCCTGCCGCAACTGGTCCAGCTTCCGCTCAAACTGCGACTCCGTGCGCAGGACCCCGGCCATCTCCTTCTGCTCCTCTTGCTTACCCGTTTGGCCCGGCGACTTCTCGGCGAGGGCCGCAGTGGACTCGGAGGCCTTCAAGGCCTTGGCCGCGAGCCGCTCCATCTGCTGGGTGAGAGAAGGCGCCTTTTTCGCCAGGTCGGCAAGCGCCTTGTCTGCCGACTCGGCGGCGGCTTCTGTCCCCGCCTTAAGCGCCTGCACAGCCTTGGCCAGCCCGGCTGTCGTGCTTCCTCCGAGAGCCTCCCCTCCCTCTCTTGCCGCATTTGCCGCTGGCTCCGGAAGACGCGCCTCACGCACCTGCTTGGGAAGCGCCTGCACCTCTTCTCGTAGTTGTTTGCGCGCCGCCATTTGGGCGGGAGACGGCGGGCCGTTCTGCCGGTCGAGTTGCGCCGCGAGCCCTTCGGCCTTCCGCTGCGCGGTCTCCAGCGCCGCCCCAGCCTCCACCGTCTTCAACAGCTTGGCCACATCCGCCGCCTGCGCACCGAGCGCCGCGACGGACGCAGCACCCTGGGGCGGAGCCTCGAGCGCCGCCGCCGCCTGCACCAGCGCGCGGGCGAGCTTCGGAGAGGCTTCACCCCCCAATGCTTCAGCCTCCGCGTTGGCACGCAACGCATCGGCTGCGGCGCCTGCCCGAATCCCGGCGGCGGCCTCTCGCAACTCGCCGGGCACATTCTGTTTGTTCGCAAGCGACGCAATTTCACGAGCGCTCCGCTCCACGATTTCCCCACCGGTGCGGTCGGCGCGCTTGAGGGCGGTCTGCGCGCGCTCGGCCGCCGATTGCAGCACAGGCTTGGCCCCGTCAAGGGAAGCTGCTGTCCGCTCCAGACTTCTGGCAAGCGCCTCACCGGCAGCCGCCGGCTGCGAGGAAGGCTGGGTGCCCTCACCGGAGGCCGCCAAGGCCGCTGCCTTCTCGGCTGCTGTCTGGCTTTTACGTAGCTCGTCCAAGACCGGCCGCAATCCCCCGGCGGCCGGCTGCGCCCGTTCCACAAGCTTTCGCAACTGCTCCTGCAATTGACTCGAGGCGGTCTGGTTGACCTGTTGGCGACGCAACGCCTCTCCCTCAGCGAGGGCCGGCCTGCCGTCAGCGGAAGCAGCTTCCTCCTCCCGCCCGGCCGCGGCAATTTCCCTGGAAAGCACCCGGGCGGCGGGCGCCATTGATGCCGCTTCCATCACGTCCAAACGCGTGCGTGCGGATTCCTCCACGAGGCGCGCCAGCGAAGCGCCGGCGGACGCCGCCTCCTGCGCAAACCGGGCGACCTCCACGGCTCCAGCCTTGGTGCCCGCCATCGGAAGCAACTGTTGGAGCGCCTGTTTAGCCGCCTGCAACTCCGCTAGTTGCGCCGCCCCCAGAACCCGGGCCTCCACCTGCAAGGCCGCCGCATCCGCGACAGAGCCGGCCGCTTCCTGCGCATCCCTCACGGCGTCTCGCGCGGACTCAGCGCTTTGAACAGCTTTTTCAAGCGCCTGTTCCGCGCGCACCAGCGCCTCGCTTGCTTTGACGTCATCGGGCGCTCCCCGCTCACTCTGGGCTTTGAGTTTCTCCAACGCGGTCACCGCCTCGGCGCTTTCGTTTGCGAGTTCCTTCACGTGTTTGAACAGCGCACGTTGCGTGGCCAGCGCACGGTCCGGACGCGCCACCGTACCCGGAGGCGCAATCGCAATACGGACCGTCCGCGACTCCCCTCTCTGCCCGCGTGCATCCGTGGCGGAAAACCGAACGCTCAACACATCACCAGGACGGGCCTTGTACGCCAGGGAATCAAAGGCGTTCCGAATCAGGAACTTCCTTCCTGCCGCAGCCGCCAGCGGTTTCTTCTGCCACCCGGACTCGTTTTGGCGAACCTCCAGCTCCACAGTCGCGAGCCCAAAGTCGTCCTCTGCCGCGCCTTCCAACGAGACCATCTCCCCAAGGGGCGACACGAGGTCCTGGGCGGGGATCTCCAAAACCAGGTTTGGCGGCGCATCAAGCTCCACCTGGATGCCATTCTGCGGCCCACCGGCTGATTTCAAACCAGTCTCTACGGACACCATCCGCACGGTATAGGCGCCGCCTTCGGTGAGTTCAAAGCGCGCACGCATGAGGCCCGGCTGTCCGGCGTCCCCGTCCAAAGGAAGCTCGACGTTGGTCTTCCCCAAGGTCAGCGCGAGCGAGCCACCGGCAACCGCTTGGTCAGGCGCCAACGCGATTTCCACAAACGTCCCCTCCAACGCGCTCACAGTTCCCTCCGAAGAGGTGACCGTGCGGTCCGGAAGTCCCGTGTATTCCGGATAGTGGTAGGTCTTTGTATAAGACGCCACGCGGGGGCGGGACCTGGGTTCGAGTTGAAACCGGCGCGTGACGCTGTATCCCGCGCGCACCTGATAAACCAACGGTTCCTGCTCCACAGGAAGACTCGCCAGAAAACGGCCGGGCCCGGCAGCCCGCATCGGGATCCTCAGCCGCGAGCCGTTTGCGTGCCGCGCCAGCACGACCGGCTCCACCTCATCCGGCGCGACCACGGAAACCTCGAGCTCAAGAAGTTCGTCCGCTGGCACGATCCCCTCCATGGGCGCGGGCTGCACCACGGTGATTTCAGCGTCCGCAAGCCGTTCAAAATTCGCCAGCGGCAGCAGGGCGCGCGCACACTGCCACCCAAAGCGACTACCGTTGAGTGCGAAGCCGCCCCCGATCACGAGCGCTGCGAGCAGCAAAGCGGCAAGACACCTCCGCACTAGGCTCAAGGGCAGCAGTGAAGGAACGGCGAGTCCGCTAATTCGCTGCGCAGTCAGCTCCTGCAAGGATTTACGAAACGGATTTGAATCAGCATGCGAAGCCGAAGGCGCAAGCTCGACCGCCGAAAGAAAACTCCCCCGCAGTTGGGGCGCGGCCGTTTCCAACAACGCCGCCAAGTTTGCAGCCGAGCCCCTGCGAAAGCGGCGCAGCGTAAACCACCAAAAAGCAACCAGGGTGCCGCCATAAACAAGCCCCGCCAAAACCACGCGGGGGGTGTCCTCCAAAACCAGAGGCGCATCGACCAAAACCGCGAGGATGGTTCCCACCAAACACGCCGCTCCTCCGGAGAGCACTCCCCGCAGCAGCAACAGCAAGCGGCGTCTGCGTTCAAACGCGACGAGGAGACGCTGGATTTCAGGATGAAGGCTCATGCGGTTGGGGGGATTTTGACTCGCAGATCCGGGG
>CANJYI010000196.1 GCA_947478975.1 Chthoniobacteraceae bacterium | reverse complement strand
GCCCGACTCGAATTTGAACTGAGAAAACGTGTAGTGCCGACCTTTTAAGCACAAAGACTGAAAATGAGAGGTTTAGCTATTTTTAACCTCTCCAGTCCGCGAAGTAGGGTTAGCCCCGAATCCTCCGCGGCCACACCTCGACAGCCTATGAGCCCGGGCAGCAGAATTGATTTTCGAAAGAATGGGCTGGGTTTGAGGCGAGACTAAAACTTACGGGCCAACCGCTGGTGGAAGGATTGGCGCCGCCTCCTGCGCTCCTTTACGGCGCCATCTTTGGGGACTTGTATGTCGCCTTCGCCCTCGCCTTGGACCTCTAGCCCGCTCGCCGGTCGGAATCTTTCCCCTGTCGGAGCCAATTGCCGGTTTTCCACGGAAAAGGCTCCGAATTTGTGGGAATATCAAGCTGGCTGAGGCGGCTGAAGTTGTGCGCAGCGAGCCGCCCCGTTCCGGCTCTGGAAAGAGCCGCCTTCGTGGGTGTCTCAGCCTCCTACGGCTTAGCAACACCGCGCACAATGAAGTCGTCATAGTGCACGTCCACCAAGTTTGTGGTGAGACTGACCAGCGTCTTCGAGTCGTGGGCGATGCCTTCCGAACTGAATGAGTCGACAGGCTTGCCGTCAATCTGGACCGAAACCTCCGCATCCTTGGTGCGGACGAGCAGGGTGTGCCATTCGCCCTGTGAAAACGCGATCGGAGTGCGCTTTGTCTTGGTCGCGAGCAGCGCCTTTTGTTCGGCAGAAAGTCCCTCGGGCGACTTTTTCTTCTCGTACATATCGTTCTGAAAATTTCCTGTCTTGGCGTCACTCATTGTGAGCGCGGCCGGGTTGATCGTCACGCTGCAGATGTGGCCCGCATGGGAGCCCTTGTAGTTTTTGTCATCAAACCAGACGTTGAATCCCTTGGCCTTTTCGCTGACAAACCGGAAACGCACCGACACTTCCAGATCCTTCTCCGGATCAAAGCGGATGTTGTCCACCGCTGCGTGGTCGGAGTTTTCGGGGGTGATTCCAACGAGGACTCCGTCCTTAACGACGCTGCCGCTCTTGTAATGCCCCCAGCGCTCACCGAACGCGGCGCCTGAAAAGTCGTCCGAAAAAATGGTCCTGGAATAGGAAGATGCAGCAGGTTCTGCTGCCACGGCGGACAGGGCTGCACAGAAAAGGAGCACAAAGGGGGTGATTTTCATCCCTCGATCGTACAGAGGGTTGCCTCAGCAGTTAAACTTAAAAACCGCGAGCCAAAGCACGCCGCCTGCGCCACGAAAACGTTTCCATCCACCGGCGCCCGCAGTGCCCCGCGGCCGCTGCTGCCACGCGGATGCAGAAGGAACGCTCGAGGGCAAAATTGGCCTTGTAAGAGCATCAGTGGTCTTTCCCGAGAGCACCTCCCGCCCTAGTCTCTCGCGGCATGCCTCCGAATGCGTTTCGACCGGTTATTTCAGCGGTAGTTCTCCTCGCTGCACACCAGTGCAGTGGGCAGGAATCGCCCGCAAACCCTCCGCCCCACATGAAGCACAATCTTCTGGCTCAAGAAAAATCGCCGTATCTCATCCAACACGCCAGCAACCCAGTACACTGGATGCCGTGGGGCGAGGCTGCCTTTACGAAGGCGCGCACTCAAAACAAGCCCATCTTCCTATCCATTGGCTATTCGACATGCCATTGGTGTCACGTCATGGCCCACGAGTCCTTCGAAGACGAGACGACCGCGGCCATTCTGAATGAGAGTTTTGTTTGCATCAAAGTCGACCGGGAGGAGCGCCCCGACGTCGACCGCCTTTACATGAACTACGTTCAGGCAACCACCGGATCGGGAGGCTGGCCGATGAGCGTCTGGCTGACTCCAGATCTTCACCCCTTTTTCGGCGGGACCTACTTCCCGCCAGCGGACCGATTCAATCGCCCAGGCTTTCCCTCCTTGCTCAAACGCATCGCAGAAGCCTGGACAGCGGACCGCCCGCGCATTGTCCAGTCCGCGGCCGAGACCCTTGCTTCGCTCGCGGCAAACTCCCAGTCGGCGGCCCGCAGCGGACCACTGTCTGGCGCCGCCCTTGAGTCTGGCTTCCAGAGCCTCGTTCAACAATATGACGAGGAATACGGCGGCTTTGCAAAAAAGCCAAAGTTTCCCCGGCCCCCCGTCCTATTCTTTCTGCTCCAGCATGCCTCTCTTGCCGGAGCCGATTCCCGGGACGGAAAGATCGCGGCCGGCATGGCGCTTCACACGCTCCGCAACATGTACCTTGGCGGGATGCGCGACCAACTCGGGGGAGGTTTTCACCGCTACTCAGTGGACCGGCTCTGGCACGTGCCGCACTACGAAAAAATGCTCTACGATCAGGCCCAGCTCGCGTGCGCCTACCTCGAAGCCCACCAACTCACGGGCGACATCCTCTGCGCCGAGGCCGCGCGGTCCACGCTCAACTACGTCGCCCGCGAAATGACCGACCCCACGGGCGGGTTCCACTCTGCCGAAGACGCCGATTCGCTGTTTGAGCACGGCAAACCGGAGCATGGAGAGGGAGCCTACTATGTGTGGACAAGTGGTGAGATCGACAGCCTTCTCGGAAGCCACTCTTCCTTTTTCAAGCAGGTGTACGCCGTTGAACCTGAGGGCAACTCTCCCGACGGCAGCGATCCTCACGGTGAGTTGAAGGGTAAAAACACTCTGGTTCGGCGGCGTTCTCCCGCCGAGGCGGCCGTCCTTTCCTCACTCCCTGAACTGGCTTCCGAAGAGCTTCTTTCCCAATGCCGCGAAAAACTCCTAGCCGCACGGGCAACTCGTCCGCGCCCCCACAGGGATGATAAAATCCTGACTGCCTGGAACGGACTCATGCTATCCGCATTCGCCCACGGCTACGGTGTGCTGGGGCAGGACTCTTATCTCACGACGGCCCGCAACGCCGCCCGTTTTTTAAAGTCTACTCTTTGGAAGGGAGGCACTTTACGCCGCAGCTACAGGGAGGGTCCGGGTGAAGTCGCGGGCTTTTGTGAAGACTATGCATTTCTGATACAGGGGCTGCTGGATCTATTTGAGGCTGACTTTCATTCCGAATGGCTCTCTTGGGCGCTCGAATTGCAGGCGGTTCAAGACCGGCTTTTTTGGGACGCTTCCGGGGGCGGCTACTTCAGCAGCGCTTCGGGTGATCCCTCGGTGCTGATCCGCTCCAAAGAAGACCACGACGGGGCGGAGCCGGCAGCAAGCTCGGTGGCAGCGCGGAACCTGCTCCGCTTGGCAGAGTTTACCGGGCGCGAGGAAATGCGGGAGCGGGCAACCAAGACCTTGGAAGCTTTTGGGGCGGTGCTGGAAAGCGCGCCGTCGTCGCTGCCACAAATGCTGCAGAGTCTCGCCGCATTGCGATCCCCGTGGCGGCAAATTGTGATTGCTGGCGACCTTTCGTCACCGGATACCCAAGCCTTGCTCGGGGTGGTCCGCCGGATGCATCTCCCCAACACCATCCTGCTCCACGCGGGCAGTGCGGCTGCCGGCGGCCTCCTTGGAGAGCGTCTTGGCGCGGCCGGGCAGATGCCCGCGCTCGAGGGCCGAGCAACCGCTTATGTGTGCAAGGACTTTTCCTGCCAGTCACCGGTATTTGAGCCGGGTGCACTGGAGGCACTCCTCAAAAAGTGAGGCGAAAGCGGCGAGACTTTGGTGCGGCCGAAAGGAGAAGGGCAAGTCCATCTGACAAATGGGTGTCCTCCGTTTAATAGCCTCTGAGCGACCGCTTCACCCGTTACAGGCCACTCAGGAAGGCGTGCCGGCGAAGGGTTCAAAACCGAGCCCAAAGGAGTTGGCGGCGGCGGCAAACATGGTGGGGATCGAGCCGATAAAACTCTCCCAGTCCTGGTCATTGCGGTACTGGGTGTCGGCCCCGATGTAGACTCCGGCCGGCAGGACGTTGCTGTCCTCGATCTGAACGCGCACCTCGTATTCCCAGTCGGGAATGCGCACATGCCCCAGCGCTCCGGGGCGGGCCACGACGCGGTTGGGAGCAAAGGAGCGCAGGAAACGCTCCCGCTCGGAAAGCGAAACAAAGCGCACCTGCGCCTGCATGGAAAGGTTGCTCACCGACTTAGGATCCAGCGCAATGAGGGCGTGCACCCTGCAGAGAGTCTGTTGCACAAGCTGCCAGTCCGCCCAGTTTCTGGCGTTGCGTACGGCGACCCGCGAGCGTTCCGCCGTGCGGACGAGGGTCCCGTTGCCCTCGAAAAAGGTGGCGTTCAGCTCGTATTGGTAGAGCAGATCGCGTCCGACCAACTGACACTGGCTGGGACGAACACCCACTCCCTTCTGTGGATCACAGAGATCCCGGACAAAATCCTCGAGCGCGGTTTCTCTCATGCTCACCGGCACCGGCAGCGGCATGTCTACGCTCACCCCGAACAATTCAACTGGGACAACTTCCATTGCAAAGGCCGTAGGGCATCCGGCGCAGAAGGGCACGCCTTTTCTCAAGGACGCCCCCGGCCCCTCCCCTACCTGCCCGAACTCGGCAGGAACAGCAACCGCACCAAGTCTTCCCAGAAGACCACGCCGACGGTGCGCCCCTTGGCGTCGCGCACGGCCACCAGCGGCAGACGCGCCGAGCGCAGTTTGCGCATCAGTATGGGGGCGGGTTCGTGCAGGTCGGTGCGTAGAATGCGCCGCTGAAAGATCTCCACCTTGCCATGCCACGTGCCTGCCAGCGCGAGTTCGTGCAGGTCCAAAAGACCGGAGATCTCCCCCTTTTCGTTGAGCACCGGAAGGTGGTCCACGCCCTTGCTGTGGGCCAAAAGCCGGGCGGCGCTCAGCGGCAGATCCCCCCGCACCGCCCCCGCCTCCTCCAACGGCACCAGGAGCTCCTGGGCCGTGAGTTGGCGAAAATCCAGCACGGTCTGGATGATCTCACGCTCCGCGCTGCTGATGAAACCCTCCCGCTCGGACTCAAACGTCAGATACTTGAAGTCCTCGCGCCCGCCGAAAAGCCTGAGCCGCTGCGGGGAGCGTTTGGGAAAAAGCCCCCTCACCAGGGTTTGCAGGCCGGCCTCGACGGGCCTTAACAGAAAATTGGCCACCACCAACGGAGCGCTCAGCACCGCCAAAAGCCGCAGCGGAAGCCGGCGGAACAGGGATTTGGGCAGCATCTCCAAGCCGATCGCCCACACAGGCAGCGCCAACAAAAGGACCCACACATAGCCGGCGTCCCCGAACCATTCCACCGACTCGCTTACGGCAATGGAAAGAGCCGTGATGTTGAACAAATTCGTCAGCACCAGCGTCGTGACCAGCAAACGGCCCGGATCGACCACCAGCCTGGCAAGGCCAAGCGCGGCAGGGTCCTTCACCTTGCTGCGGTGACGCAACCGCAGCCGACTGATCGACAACAGCCCCGACTCCATTCCCGCAAAAGTGAAGGAGAGCGCCATGCAAATTCCGATCGCGACCAGCGGCGTCATTCTGCCACCTCGTTTTCTGCCCCACCGCGGGCGGTTTGGATCAGGACCTCCTCCACCCGCTTGCGGGAGGTGCGGCGCACCGTCAAACTCAGCTCGTCCAGCTTCCAGACACTCCCGAGCTTCGGCACGGTGCCCGCCAGGTTAAAAACCAACCCGCCAATGGTGTCGATGCCCTC
>CANJYI010000195.1 GCA_947478975.1 Chthoniobacteraceae bacterium | reverse complement strand
TGCCTCGGTGGGCAGTGGCGATGCGGGCAGCTATCAGGTGGTGGTGACCAACTCTCTGGGAACGGCCACCAGCCAACCGGCGGTTTTGACCCTCAACTCTCCCGTGACCATCACACAGCAGCCTGTGGGACGCACACTGGCTGTCGGGGCGGCTTTGAGTCTGACCGTGACGGCCACCGGTACGGGGCCCCTAGCCTACCAGTGGTTCAAAGGCGGCGCCGCAATTGCCGGCGCCACGGCCGCCACCTACTCGGTGGCCTCGGCCCAGTTGGCCAACGCCGGACTCTACACTGTAGCTGTCTCAAACGTGGTGGGCAGCGTCACCAGCCAGGGCGCTGAGGTCGTCATTAGCGGGCCTCCCGTCATCACGCAGCAACCCGTGGGCGGGGCCTTCAACCCGGGCGCGGCGCTGAGTCTACGGGTCACGGCAACGAGCGTGAGCGCCTCCACCTACCAGTGGTACAAAAACAACGTGGCCATCGGCGGGGCGACTTCCTCGACCTACGCCGTGGCCTCCCTCCAGACGGGTGACGCGGGGACTTACAAGGTGGTGGTGACCAACAGCATTGGCGTGGCCACCAGTTCCAATGCAGTCGTGTCGATCAATTCGGGTCCGTCCATCACGGGGCAGCCGCTTTCGCAGACGGTCCGCTCCGGAGTCTCGGTTTCGTTCTCTGTCACTGCCACGGGCACCGCCCCATTCACTTACCAGTGGAAGAAGGGCGGCGTGAATATTGCGGGCGCAACCGCCAGCAGTTACGCGATTGCCGTGGCCGCCGTAGTCAACGCGGGGGATTACAGCGTGGTGGTGAGCAATGTGGCTGGAAGCGCCACCAGCGCCACCGCCTCTCTCACTGTGCAGGTGCCGGTGGCCATCACGGTCCAACCCGTCGGTGTGACGGTCAATTCCGGGTCCCTGTTGAGCCTTTCGGTGACGGCAACGGGCACCGGGCCGCTCACCTACCAGTGGTACAAGGACGCCGTGGCAATTTCGGGCGCCACCGCAGCCACCTATTCGGTCGCATCTGCCGCAATTGCGCATTGGGGCGCCTACACGGTGAAGGTTACCAACGTACAGGGGGCTGTCACCAGCGCTGTCGCAAACGTGCTCATCGCCGCCGCTCCCTCGCTCACGCTCCAGCCGGTGAACATTTCGATCACCGGTGGCGCAACGGGGACTCTGACTGCGAAGGTCCTCAACGGGGTGGCCGGGAACTACCAGTGGAAGAAGGGAGGGGTGAACCTGGGTGCGTCGCAGCCGCTTCCTGCGGCCTTCACCGTTTCCACGCTGACCCTCTCTCTGCCAGGCGCCAGCGATCTGACTGAGGGGGCGTACACGCTCGTTCTTACCAATCCACGAGGTGCCACGACCAGCACCACGGCCAATGTGGCCGTGACTTTTGGGATACCCAAGTTCCTCACCTATAAGCTGAGCGCGTCCATGGCGACGGCCGCAGCGCTGCGCGACGCCCCCACAAACCTCACCGCCTCCATCGCCTCTGCCTACAACAACGAGTCGCTCCTGGCGACGGTCCGCGGGGCGGGCACGCTCACTTACAAGTGGTCCTACCAAGGTGTCACGGAAAAGAATGCCACGCTCATCCCCAGCCAGACTACTGCGACACTCAACTTCGCCTCCGCCGCTGTGCCCAAGGGCAAGGTGGTGACCTACATCCTGGTGGTCTCCAACTCCCTGGGAAGCGCCACCTGTAAGTTTACGGTGGGAGCCTCTGTCGCCCCGCCCGCAGGCTCCATGACCGTGGTCGCCCAACCGCTTCCAGCATCGGTCCCTGTCGGCAGCAGCGCCACACTCAGTGTCGCCTTCAGCGGAGCGCCTGTCGCCTACACCTGGTACCGGGTCGCTGCCGTCGGCGTGCTCGACACGGTGCCGGCCCCCAGTGCGCCTGACCTCCTGCTGCCCTCCGTCAGTACGGCGAGCGCTGGAGAGTACTTCGTCGTGGCCACCGACCGCCTCGGGGGATCGGTTTCCAGTAAAACTGCTACAATTACGGTCCTGCCTGCGGGAGACTGAGTTTCGCAGTCTCCCCTGTGGTCTTTTTTGCCTGAGCTCCTTCTCCTTTCCTTAAAATCATGTCCATCTCCTTGACTACCAACCTTGCAGCGAACCAGGCTGTTTTTGACATCGCACGCCACGCGAGCAACCTGGCGGTTTCCCAGAACGAACTGAGCAGCGGCACGCGCTTGGATGGGGCGACGCCGGATCCCGGCGGGAATTCTCTGGCCATCAACCTCCGTTCTGCCCTGTCCCGGACCTCTGCCTCCATCCAGAGCGTGACCAATGCGCTTTCGTTTCTCCAGGCCCAACAGGCCGGTTTGCTGCACCTTGCCGACGTGATCGGCCGTATGGGGGAGCTTTCCACCCAGATGCAGGATATTTCCAAGTCCTCCACGGATCTCGACAACCAGGCGCTCGAGTTTGTTGCACTGCAGAGGGAGATGATCGGTCTGACCAGCTCCCAGTTCAACGGGAACAACCTCTTCTCCACCGCCGGCGGCGCGGCTTCCACGATGAATGTTTTTGTTTCCGAGGACGCAACGCAAACAGTCACCATCGATCGGGCCAATCTCGCTACGGTGCAGACCTACAACCTGACCACCGCCAACCCGGTCTCCGGCTACAGCCCGGACAACTACAACGTCACCTGGACCGCCGCCGACATTACACTTCCGTCGAGCGATCCGATCACCAATCCCACCTTCTTTTCCACCATCGAAATCTCGCTGGAATCAACCGCCCAGTTGCTGGCAAAGAACGGTTCCCAGCAGAGCCTATTGCTCGGGGCGATCAACTCCCTTCGCCAGAACACCATCACCATCGAGCAGGCCCACGGCCAGGCCGCGGACACCGACATCGCCGCTTCCACCCGCGAGATGGCGAGGGCCAGCGTCCTGCTCGAATCCGGCTCCCTCGCACTCGCGAAAGCCAAGGAGTTGCCCAAAACCTTTCTGGAACTGTTGACGCCCCGCGGCTAACCAGTGCGCCAACGCCCGCTCATGCGACTGGGATCCGCCCTGTTTGTCCTTCCCGTTTTCTGTCTCTCTGGCGCCGACTTGCTGTCGGCCGCGGTGCCCCCGCTCGCAAAGCCTGCCTCGGTCCAGACGGCTGTTCTCCCGCCGGTGTCCAGTATTCCGAGGGATGTCGTCGGAAAGGTGCTGGCTTCGGGTCCCAAACGAGGACCGTTTGCCATCGACCTGGGAGGCGTACCCACGCAGGTGGAGGTCGACCCGCCCGCGGCGGAAATCTTTTTGCCGGGTTCTCTTGTGCGTGGCTTTCTGCGGCCGCCCGCGGCAGCCGGACTCCTCCCCCGGCTCGAAAACCTCTGGCCGGCAGAGCCGGGAATTTTTGACGTATTGGAGCAAGGTGTAAAAGCCATTGAAACGGCGCTTTCCGACACGGAAAAGCGCCTCGGCACGGGCAACCCCTTTCCGTTTCATGCGCTTATGGACGAGCGGGCGCGGATGGTCACGCCCGAGCGGTTCAAGGGGCGCGATGTCCTGGTTAATTTTCTCTACGGCCGCTGCTCGGATCCCACCATGTGTTCCGGCACCGCCCAGCGCATGGCAAGCCTGCACGCCGCCCTTCCAGAACGGCTCCGCTCCAAGGTGGAGATGGTTTTTGTGACACTGGACCCGGATTTCGACACCCCGGCCCGCTGTCTGCAGTATCTGCGGAACATCGGCATAGAACGCCCCGGCTTCTGCATGCTGACAGGCCCGGCTGCCGCCACCGAGGGGCTTTACAAGCTTTGCGGCCTTCGTATGGAGCGTTTTGGGGAGACGGGTATCCAGCACACCCAGATCACCTTTTGGATAGACGGAGAGGGCCGTATGAAAGGCACCTTTCCCGGCAAGGACGTCTCTGTCGAAAGCATGGTCGGGGCGCTGGTGGCGGGTTTTTCAGAGGCACGGTGAGCGCCCCGGCCGTCCCGGTCCGGCGTCAGGGCCTGTGGAAGAACTCCAGAAAGCGTGCCTGGAAAACGTAGAGATTGAGGGCAAAGCAGGCGAGCGCCTGCAGAAAGCCGGAGACCGGGTCTTTGATTCGCAGGCGGACCCCCATGGCGCAGAGCATCATCAGGCACAGGCCGAGGGATGCAGGCAGCGCGAGGGTGGGGTAGGACAACCCGAGAAAAAGCCCGGCGCTCGCTGCGATCTGGAGGATCCCCGTGGCCACCCTCATTTTTGGCAGGCGGAAGCGTGAAAATTCGGCCTCCATTCGTTTAGAGGTCAGGCAGCCGATGCCGTAGCCTGCAAAGCCAAGTGCAGAAAGGACTTGGGCGGCTTCTACAGAATTGCTCATTGAAAGTTGGGAAATGCGTGGCGCAAACCGAAAGAATAGCACCCAATAGGTGCAGAGGTTATCCGCAAATGAAGATTCTTTTAAATGTAGTTCAAATCATTGTAGCGCTTGGGCTTGTAAATGTTTGGGTCCTGCGCTTCGGACGGAAGACGGCTTTCAGGGGCGGGGCGGGGGAAAACCTTCGAGGCGAATTTGCGGCCTACGGTCTTCCCTCCTGGTTTGTATGGCTCGTGGGCGCGCTAAAGCTCAGTTGTGCGGCGTTGTTTGTGGCAGGTATCTGGTTTCCGAAGACGGTTGCGCCGGCCGCTGGCGTGCTCATTGGGTTGATGCTTGGCGCCCTTTTGATGCATCTGAAGGTGCGGGACCCTCTGGTTCGCTCGGTTCCCGCCGCCTTCATGCTCGGGATGAGCATCTTTTTGCTCTGGAGCAGCCTCTAGGGCGTATCTACGGTGGAAAACTCTTCGCTGACTCCTCATGGAACTGGCGGTTATCCGCAGATGAAACAGATGTTGCAGATGAAATAAGGGCAAGCAGCCCTTGTCTTATGTGTGCTAATCATCTGGGAAATCTCGCATCTGCGGATGTATTTCTGAAGAAGGCGGGGCGGGCTTCGTTTCAGAGAGTCTAGCGGGTTTCCATTCCCCCATTTGGGTTTCATTGAGCGTGAGCACGCCCCAGTCCTGCAATCTTCCCGGGGGGGCGGAGTGCATATCTTTATTTTCTCTTAGGAGGAAGGCTGGGTGTTTGTTAGGTATAGGAGTTGCTCTTTTGCAGAGGTAATCAGAGCACTTTCCTTTCACGTTTGCCCCCCCCTCTCAGTGATGCGCCCCCCTCGGACCCAAAACGATCGTTGGTATATCCACGCCGGACCCCAATTTGGGCGACCGCCCGCGTTGGGCCGCAGCTTTGGGTCCGCTAGTGACACCTCCAAAGCGGCTGATCCGTGGGGGGCTGATTTTACCCGGCTGCCACGTGCCTGGGCGCCTGCGTGGGAGCGGGGATAAAACAGGGCATCGACCGCGTGTCCAAACTCTAAAAACGGAGTAGTGTCCCCCCCACTCCCCACCCCCAAACTTGCTCGAGGAGCCCGCAACGGCGTCTTCCTCGGACTCAAGCCGCGCCCTGCGCGCCGGCTGGGTGGCCCTTTGGCTGAAGGGCTCTCCGAGTCTCTGCGTGCGGCTTTGGAGGAGCGGCGCCCCCAAGAGGTCTTCCGTCTGCTGCCATTGCTGACGCGTTGCATTGCCCTGTGGTCGCTGGTCGCCTTTTTCTTTGTCGATCTTCCCTTGTTTGCGGCCGGT
>CANJYI010000194.1 GCA_947478975.1 Chthoniobacteraceae bacterium | reverse complement strand
CTAGGGTTCGACGGCAGGATCAAGCCGCTCTGCAAACTGGTCGCCGAGTAGGCCAGCAACTGGGAGCTCTGCGGCACATTCAGCGCCTTGAGCAGCGCAACGACCTGTTCCCGGGCGTCGCCGGACAGCAGAGCCACGCTCCCTGCCTGCTGTCGTGCGAGAAGGGCTGCGAACGCGTCCGAGGGCGTGCGGCTCCAGTACGAGTGGGGCGGCTCGGGAAACCGGTGCACGGGAATCTCCGCGAGCGCCTTTGGGGAGAGAAAGCCCCCCACGAGGCAGATGCCTGCAAGTGCTGCGCGCGGGAGCGGTGCCATGAAACAGGATGAGATAAGTTTAGAGCTAAAACAAAAAGGGGCTGCCCCGACCCACTGGTCTTGGCAGCCCGTTTGTGAGGCGCTTTTTAACAAGGCCTCAAAACCGAGTGGCTTACTTTTCGGTGCCTTCCTTGGCCTGCAACCAGCCGCTGATGCCTGCGGAGAGGTGCTTCACGTTGGTGTAGCCCAACTTGGTTGCGGCATTCGCGGCGCGCGTGTAGGCGTTGCAGGAAGGACCGCCGCAGTAGGCGACAATCAAGGCGTCCTTGTCCTTGGGCAATGAGGCGGCCAGGTCGCCCTGAACCGACGCAAAATTGACGGCAGTCGGGATATGACCGTTCTTGAAGGATTCCCCTCCATTGACGTCGATGACGGTCACCTTCTTTTCTGCAATCGCCTTCTTCAGCTCAGCGATGCTGATATCGGGAAATTCAGCGGCGAGCATCGCAATTGGAGCAGCCACGACAGCGAACAGTGTCACGAGGAACTTCTTCATAATTAAACAGGTTTGGGTGTTTGGGGTGGTTTTTTCCGAAGGGAAGAGAACGCAACTAACGTGGTCAAATCCCACACAAGGTCCACCCTTTTTTTGTGAACATATTAGTCTGCAAAATACTGAGAGCTCAGCCAAACTTTGTTCCCCCGAAAAGGCATGGAACACTGCATCCTCCAGATCAAAGCTGCGCCCAACTCCGCAAAAGATGAAATCCAAGGCTGGCTGGGAGACAGCCTCAAGGTCAGGATCCAAGCGCCACCCACCGATGGAAAGGCCAACGACCGCCTCTGCGCCTTCATCGCGGAGAAACTCTCCCTCCCCAAAGGCGCTGTCACCCTAGTCTCTGGCGCCTCCTCCAGACAGAAGCGCCTGTCCATTCAGGGCCTGTCCGAGCAGCAGGTCAGGCAGCGGTTCGCCTAGTCCCTAGTCCCTAATCAATTCCCAGCTTGCTCCGCCCCGCAGGCGAGATGCGTTCCGGCCCCCAAGGCGGGTCCCACACCAGATGGACATCCGCTTCCGCCACGCCGGGCAGCACGCTCAACCTCTCTCTGGCGTCAGCGGCCAGGGAAGGCCCCATGCCGCAACCCGGTGCCGTCAATGTCATTTCCATCGTCACCTTCCGCAAGTCCCCTCCGGCAATGGGCTCGGCCCGCAGATTGTATACCAACCCGAGGTCCACGATGTTGACCGGGATCTCCGGATCGTACACCTCCCGGAGCGCCGCCCAGAGCAGATCCTCAGAGTAGGGACCGGCGGTCACCTGCACCTGCTCGGCGGCTTCCTTCCCTAGGGCATCGGCGTCAGCTGCGCCAATCCGGTAAAGCCCCCCCGGCGAGGCATGCACGGTGAAGCTTCCCCCAAGGGACTGGGTGATGCTTACCGGAGTCCCCTCAGGCAGATGCACCATTTGTCCGCTGGGGATCTGGGTCGCCTCGACGTTCCGCTTTAACAAAATAAAATCATCCATAAATCAAACAGCCTCGTTTCCAATCCAGCCCCCTCCAACACAGGGGTCCCAGGCAGGGCGCCCGGACGGCCCGCGTCTATTCCTCCTCGCGGGTGACTCGCCAGCGGGTCTCCGGATAGAGGTTGATCTCGTCCGAGTTGATATTGAACCCGCACGATTCCAGAAGAAATGCGACCCCCTCCTTGGAGTGCATCGTCTCCCGCAGGCTTCTGGCAAACAGCTCCACGTACTCCTTGTAACTGTCCAAGGCGAGCGACCCGTCGGAGACGAACTTCGCCAACTCGGCGTCGTGGCTGTCGATAAGATCCATCAGGGCCTTGCGCAAGCGCATCCGCATGACCGGATCTACCACAAGGCGGAAGGGATTGGCGGAGGGATCCGAGGGCATGGGATCCCTCGAAATCTCAAATGGCAGGGTGGCTAGGTTGTAGGTGGAAAGGGCGTCGTCTTCCATGGGGTGGCTCCGATGTCCTCTACCTTATCCCGAGCTGGGCCGTCTGCAAGCGGAGCGGAGCCCCAACGCGTAATTCCGCACCGCGTGAGGCCCAAGACCGCCTCCCTCGCCTAGATTGTGAAAGCCGGCAACCGGACAATCGCGCCTCCCTTGAGGGCCGACTGGTGCGCGCAGAGGCCGACGCAGGTCCAGTTTGCGGACTGTTTGGCATTCGGGAACGGCTCCCGGTCCTCCACCAGCGCGCTTACAAACTCGTGCACCAAATGCGGGTGGGAGCCGCCGTGCCCGGCCCCTTGGGTGAAGGACAGATGCTTTTTCTTGCCCGCGCCATAGACTCCGCCGGTGGTAAACGGGCGGATCGCCTTTGGAAGACGCTTTGCGTAGTCGGGCGCGGTGACCTTCTTGGGAATCTTGGGCTCGGGCAGCTTGGCCCGGTGCATCACCAACGGCTCGTGCTCGACCAACGGCCACTCCACGGAGGCCTTGTCCCCGTATACGTCGATGCTTTCACGGTATTGTCGGGCCGTGTCAAAGAGGCTCCGGATGATCCTGGCGGAAAGGTCCGTGCCGTGGAATTTGATGTGGGCCGTCTCGACGGCAAAGGGCGAACCGTAGTGTTTCTGCAAGTCTTCGCGGATGGTCCCCGAGCCAAAGCAGCTCACATATTCCGCGGGCGCCCCGGCCAAACCGCTGACGGGTCCGACGCAATGGGTGGCGTACCACATCGGGGGCAATCCCGGCCAGTAATTGGGCCAGCCGTCCATGTCCTGTTGGTGGCTCGCCTGCAAAAACTGGAGCTTCCCCAGCTCTCCCTTGTCGAGCAACTCCTTCATAAAGAGGTACTCGCGGGCGTACACAACCGTCTCGGCCATCGTGTACTTGAGACCCGTCTTGCGCACCAGCTCCACGATCTGTTTGCACTCCTCGATCGTGGTGGCCATCGGCACTGTGCAGCTGACGTGTTTCCCCGCCTTGAGCGCGGCGATGCTCATCCAGCCGTGGTCCGGAATCGGTGAATTGATGTGCACCGCGTCCACGTTCGGGTCCTTGAGCACGTCGGCAAACTCCGTGTAACGCACCGCAACATTGAAGGCGTCACCCACCGCATCCAACTTCGCCACGTTGCGCTGGCAAATGGCGTACATGTTTGCGTTGGGATGGAGCTGGTAGATCGGAATGAATTCCGCGCCAAAACCAAGGCCTACGATCGCCACATTCACTTTCTTTTTAGACATAAACAGGAGGGGTTAAACGCTTCAGCAAAAAGTCAGAGTGCCCGAACCCTCGTCCGGACGCTCTGACAACTTTTGTTAAAAATCAGACTCCCCGGGGAGCCCGGCTCTCAGGCTACTCGAGGCAGGCCGCTTCCTTGGTGCTGCGCACAAAGAGGCGCCCACCCGAAATGGACGGAGTCGTCCAGCACTTGCCGTCCAACACCTTCTGGCGGCTGAGCTCCTTGTACTGCGTGGGCTCCGCAGCAAAGCGCACGACTTCCCCAGCGTCCGAAAGCGCCACGACCTCACCGCCCATGAGGACAACGTGCCCGGGACCGAAGCCCTCCTTGGTCCACTTCACCTCACCCGTGGCGATGTTCACGCACTTGACCGGCCCCTTGCCGTACTCCTTGAACTGGAACATCCCGTACATGTAGCCGTCCTTGACCACGGGGGTACTCCAATGATTTGCGAGGGGCTGGTTTCCGGGCATCCGGTAGAGTTCGGTTGCTGTGAATCCCGTTCCGCCCTTGGCGATGCGCACCGCACCCGCGCCCACTCCGTAACCGGCCGAGCAGTACACGATGTCGCCACTGACCACAGGGGACGCAGCCGTCGAAACCTTGTAAGGAAAGCTGTAGCGCCAGAGTTCCTTGCCCGTCTTGGGCTCGACCGAAAGCAGGCCGGACTGGAGGAAGAAAATCACTTGCCGCTGGCCAAGGATGGTTGCCGCCACGGGCGTGGCGTGGGTGATTTTTTCGTCAAACGCCTTCCAGGCGATCTTGCCGGTGGCCGGTTCCAACGCGAGTAACGACTGCCCGGGGCCACCGCCACCGACGAAAAGCAACCCGCCTTCGAGGAGGGGCGACGCGGCGTTCTGCCACTTGAGGCTTTGGCCCTCGTGGTTTGCTTTCAGGTCGACCGTCCACTGGGCGTTGCCGGTGGCCACGTCAAAGGCACGCAGCGCCAGTTGGGAGGAGAGCACAAAAACGCTGTTGCCAGACACCAGCGGAGTCGAGCGGGGGCCGTCCCCGCCCTTGTTGTCGGCGGTGCCATCGTCCCCACCCCCGTCGAACTTCACCACGCTCAGAGCAGAAGCCCACAATTCCTTGCCGCTGACGGCATCCTGGACGGTGAGAAACTCCTGCGGAGCGCCGTCTTTTTCGCGAAGGGCGAGGGTGAACGCCCGGCCGCCCGCGACACTGTAGGAGCTGAACCCTCCCCCGCTGGGGGTCTTCCAGACCGCCTTAAGGCCGGCTGCGTTCCACTTGAGGGTTTCGGCAGAAACGCCGTCGCCGGAGGCGCCACGGTACTGGGGCCAGTCGGCTGCGTGCAGGGCCAGAGGGCTTGCGAGAAGGAGGGTGAGGAGGCTCTTTTTCATAGGGATCAGTTCTTGGAATTTAGGGGTGAAAATTTAGGGGGGACAGAGGGTGTAATTAGGGCTGTTGGACGGTCCACTTCAAATCGTCAAACCGAATGGGAGTGCCCGAGTAGGGACTGCCCCAGACCGCGGCGCGGCCGGCGGCCACATCGCCCGCCACCTCCCAGCGCACTTGGGGCGCAGCGGGCGCGGTTCCATCCGCCCAGGCACGCCCCTCGACGACCCAGCCTGCGCCCTGCTTGAGCAGGGTGAGTTTCAAGGAGGTCCAAGCCCCGGACTGCCAGGCGAAGGGAACCCCAACCAGAGGCTCGTCGCCCTTGTAGATCTCCAACTGCCCCTTGCCGGGACTCACCTGCAGGCGGTACCCGCCCGCGCCCCGCAGGCTCAAACCGAAGGTCGGAAACTTCCTTCCCGTCTTGGTGCCGTGAAAGCGGCCCTCCAGGCTGCACGGTTCGGCACTCGCGGGCCCGAACAGCGCGCCGAAGGTGTCCAACGGGGATCCGGGCAGCTCTAGAAAGTGCGCGGCCCCCTCCACTCCCACGACGAATTCCCCCGCCAAAGCGAGAAACTCCTTGGGCATGGGGCCCGCCGGAAGCGCCTCAAAGTTTTGTTCGAACAGGACTGTGTCTGCTGCTTGCGTGCTCCAAAGCATGCAGGCAGAAAGGGTTGTAGTAAGGAGGAGTCGTTTCATTTTCCGATGCAAATTAGCTCTTCAGCGGTGCGCAACAGGATGTCGCCCCCCGAGAGTACAACCGATGAGCGAGTCGGCGAGCCTCCACCCATTTCCGCCGTGTGAACCACCTGGCCGGAAGTG
>CANJYI010000193.1 GCA_947478975.1 Chthoniobacteraceae bacterium | reverse complement strand
GCAGCGTCGTTTGCGGATCACCCGCTGGCTGGCGGCGCACGGGGTGCCCGAGGTTGGGTTTGAGCTGGTCGAGGCGGTTGCCCGGCTCGTCATCGAGCGGTTTCCGGCAAAGGTCAATCTGCCGGGAGGCCGGCATGTGAGGCGGCGGGGCGGTCGCATTTTTGTCGAGGGCTGCGGCGGCGGAGACCATTGAGACGGTCTGGTTGAGAGTGGCTCACCCGCCAGTCGAACGGCCCCGGTCGACGGAGGATCCTGCTGAGACCGATGATGGGAGGGGGCTGCCTGTCCGCGCGGGATGGCGTCTGTGTTGATTGGTTGAGAAGACCCGAAAAGATGGAAAGGTTTTCCGTGGCTGCCGGCGGTGTTAAGCCAACAGCGGCCTGAGTTCGTTGAGAATCCTCGGCACGTTTGTGAAGGGGTCGTCCTTCATTTCGTACTCGAGGGTGAACCACCCCTGGTAGTTGGCGTCCCGCAGGATTTGCAAAAGGCGCTTCACATCACTCGCCTCGTGCTCCTTGGCGTCCTTCCGTTTGATCTCCATCTTGAGCTGCACGTTGACGGCGTAAGGAGCAATTTTGGCGAGGTCGGCGTACGGATCATCCGTGTGAAAGTTTCCACTGTCGAGGTTGATCCCTGCCCAGGGGCTCTTGGCTGCCCGGACCATTTTCACGAGGTTGTCAGGCTCGGCCACGATACCCCCATGGTTTTCCAGTCCGAGGAACACCCCTTTTTCTCCTGCGTATTCGAGACATTCCTGATACGCGGCCAGACAGTTGGCCACGGCCTCTTCCTCGCTCAACTCCCTGGGCTTGGCCCCGGCAAACACGCGGATGTGCGGCGCACCCATCGTCGCGGCGTGCTCGATCCATTTTTTGGTGTAAGCGATCTGTTCCGTCAGCTTCTCCCCCTTGGGCAGCGCGAAGTTATTTCCCACCGCCGTGCCGGTCAGGCACACACCGCGCAAATAAGCGCGGCGCTTCACTTCGTTGCAGAACTTCGCATCCGCACCGGGCGGAAAGAAGTAGCTCGTCACCTCGGCCCCCGGGACATTGTTGTCAGCGCACCAGTCCACAAAGTCCATGATGCTCCAAGCTTTGACCTCGCCCCTTGGCTTCTGCTCCTTGTCGCGACTCCATTGAAAATAATCACGGAAAGAGTAGGCGGCCACGCCGAGCAGCATCCGGCTTTTCCCTGGGCGGCGGATGGGCTCGATGCCGGAAAGGGTCGAGACGCTGAGCGCGCCAAGACTGGTAGAGAGAAAGTGACGTCGTGAGATCATGGGGCAAAGCGGAGGGTTGCTTTTCTAGACTGGAGCGGATTGTGCATGCTCACCCCGACAGTCGGCAAGACGGTGGTGAATAGCGAGTCCCGCCGGCCTGTTTCCCGGGTCAACCTGTGCTTGCAGCGAGTCACCCCGGAGCAGCCGCTCGATTGCATTGCCCAGACGGGCACAGAACTCCACCTGACCGGAGATCAATCGCCGCGCGACGGCTCCAAGCGTACGCGCCTCGAAAAGCCATTCGTAACTGAGCTTTACGGGCTGACGCATACCCGAACGGCAGCGTTTTGCCACCAGCGAACAAGTTCGCTGGGCGAATGCCTTTGTCCCGCCTGAGGTCCGCTGGTTTGGAATGTTTCGAAACACTCGGAGCTTTCGACTTCCGAATTTCTGCTGACGGATTTCCCCTCTCCGTGGTGTAGTGCCGCTCGATTGAGGTGCATCCTGAGCTCAGAGGACACCCCACAGACCTCACCTAGCATTCCGATGATCTCTGCTTCCCCCTTCGCCTCCACCACCCGCAGGGATTTTTTTACAGGCCTCGCCACGATGGCTGGAGCCGTCTCTCCGAGCGCAGCTGCGGCCGAAAGCCTTGCCGTCCGCCACGAGTTTCAGGAACCCGCGCAACGAATCCCGCTTAACACCGACTCCGACGTCATCGTGTGCGGTGCCGGACCCGCCGGTGTGTCGGCCGCGATCACGGCTGCTCGCGCCGGCGCGAAGGTCAGGCTTTTTGAAGCGCACGGATCTCTCGGCGGGGTGTGGACCTCGTCGCTGCTGGGGTACCTTCTCGACTTTGATAAGCCGGGATTCAACCAGGAGCTGGTGCGGAGGTTGAGGGAAAGGGACGCGATTTGTGGCGGGGGAATGAACGGCCTGAGCTATCACCCCGAGGAAATGAAGCTGCTGTTAGAGGAGCTCTGCAGTGCGGCGGGCGTCAAAATCCAGTTGCACACGCGGGTCAGTGCGGCCCATCGCGAGGGAGGCTCGCTTCGTACGATCGTCACCGAGTCTAAATCCGGCCGACAAGCTTGGCGGGCGGCTGTTTTCATTGATACCACGGGGGACGGAGATTTGGGCGCACAGGCTGGCTGCGATTTTGAAATCGGCAAACAAAAGGAGTGTCCCTGCCAGCCGATGACCATGTACGCCCTCATCGTGGTAAAAGACGCCGCAGCGATCGCCGATTTCATCCATCCCACCGGGAACGACGGCCGGCACGTCGGCCCAAAGGCATTTCGGGAGACACTTGCCCGTGCCGGGGTCACCCCAAGCTACGGCAATGCCTGTCTCTTCCCTATCAAAGAGAACCTCGTGCTGCTGATGGCTAACCACGAATACGGTGTCAACGCCACGGACGCCGCACAGGTTTCCGAAGCCACCCTGCGCGCGCGCAGCGAGGTGCACGGTATTGTGCGCGGCTTGCGCAAACTTGGCGGTCCGTGGGACGGCGTCCAGATTGTCGCCACGCCGGAGCAAATCGGCATCAGGGACGGTCGCCGCATCCGCGGTCGTTATGTTTTGAGCAAAGAGGACCTTGTTGCCGGGACTCGCCAGGAGGACGCCGTGGTGCGCGCCAAATTTCCCGTCGACATTCACGCCTTGTCCGCGGAGGACAACAGGAAGGCGGGCTATGGAAATGGCGGGGTGAAAATGAAGCCTTACGACATCCCTCTTCGGGCGCTGATCGCCCGCGATGTGGATGGGCTGATGATGGCTGGCCGTTGCATTAGCGGCGACTTTATCGCGCACGCGAGCTACCGCGTGACGGGTAACGCCGTGGCTATGGGCGAGGCGGCCGGCGCGGTTGCCGCCATTGCGGCACAGTCAAATCGGCGCCCACACGAGGTGGAATGGTCCGAGGCCCGGCCCGTTCTCGACCGGACGCACGCGTGGACGTAGGACTTGTGACAAGGTGTTTGGATCGTCACCGCTTCCCTCCCCTGTGAAACATTGTTTTGTAATTCTAGCCGCCGTGTTTGGGCTCCTCACGCCCGCAAAGGCCCACAAATTGGTTGTTTTCGGCGACTCGGTCACTGCGCCGAGAGCGAAGGTCAAGGTGTACGCCGAAGTGCTTTCCGAAGAGCTTTTATTCGAAGAGAAAGCAATCGAGGTCATCAACGCGGGTGTTCCGGGGAATACCACGGCGCAGGCGCTCAAGCGTCTGGAGTCGGACGTGCTCCAAAAGCGGCCGGATACGGCGGTCATTCTTTTTGGAATCAACGATGCCGCGGTGGATGTATGGAAGAATCCGCCCGCCACCCAGCCGCGCACAGCACTGGAAGCCTACCGCGTGAATCTCAAGACCTGTGTGGTTTCGTTGAAAACAGCTGGAGCCCGGGTCGTGCTGATGACGCCGAACCCGCTTTACTGGGCGGACACCACGCGAAAGCTATACGGAAAACCGCCGTACGCACCGGAGGATCCGGATTGGTTTAACGTGCTGCTGCGTGACTACGCAGCGGCGGTGCGGGAGGTGGCTCGTGAGGAGAGCGTGGCCGTGGTGGATGTTTTCGAGGTTTTTAAAAACCAGCCCGCGATGAAAGCCGGCAATGCAAGTCGTCTGATCCCGGATGGAATGCATCCCAATTCCGAAGGACATGGGGTGATTGCCGAAGCCCTCATCAGGTCGCTTTGTGCTTTGGATTCCCGCTATACGCGTGCTGCGAAAACCGTGTCGACTCCCAGTGTGCGGGGGCGGATCTGAAACTGGCGTGATTCTGCGGGTTTGAAAGCGGTGCCTCGAACAGGCGACTGGGGGGACTTCTTCTTGGCTTTTGCATCCAGCATCCAAAGCGTTACAGCCTACTCGGACCCCAAATCAGTCAAATGTTCGGATTCTTTTCTCTCAAAAACTGACTCCACCTCTCTACTATAATCAGAGCTTTTCCGCCCCGGGGCAGGCTCCTCGCAGCCCATGGCAACGCGATGGGTTCGACCCGTTATAAAACCGTAAGCTACAAGGGGCGCCCCATGATGACTCCACCATCCCGAATGGCCCGGGCAGGTTAGGGTGCCCTTACAGGGCGTATTTTATGGGGACCATTTTCGCATGGCGCTGCCATGGGCTGGAAGTGAATTGCCCCTTACAGGGCATCAGATATGGCGGAAGTCCCCGCCGGGGCCTGGGCTCTCTTTATGGCGGACCGGGGGCGAGAGAGCCCCTTTCGCCATGCGACACTCAACATGATTTGGGTTGCTAGGCCAAAATCTCCCGCACCACCTGACCGTACACATCGGTGAGGCGGTAATCGCGGCCGAGGTGGCGCCAGGTCAGTCGCTCATGGTCGAGGCCCAGTAGATGCAGCACAGTCGCGTGGAGGTCGTGCAGGTGCACCCTTCCAGAGACCGGGCGGAAGCCGAACTCGTCGGTCTCGCCATGCATGAGGCCGCCTTTGACGCCGCCGCCGGCCATCCAGGAACAGAAGCTGTCGGGCTGGTGTTCGCGCCCGTGTTTTTCTATGGGTGCGGTGCCGCTCAGATCCTGACTCCACGGCGTACGCCCGAACTCGCCGCTCCAGAGCACCAGCGTGTCCTCGAGCAAACCCCGTGATTTCAGGTCGCGGATCAAACCGGCGCAGGGCAGGTCGGTGGCAGCGCAGCTCTTGGGCAGGTTCCCGCGGATGTCGCCATGATGATCCCAGCCGTCCATGGTTACCTGCACAAAACGCACACCGGCCTCGCTCAAGCGGCGGGCCAGCAGGCAGGCGCGGCCGTTCTTGTCCGTCACCTTCTCGCCGATGCCGTAGAGCCTTTTGGTGGCCTCGGTCTCTTTGGAAAGGTCGACGAGTTCAGGCGCCGCGGTCTGCATGCGGAAGGCGGTTTCGAGACTGTGAATCATCCCCTCCATGCGGAGGTCCGCCTCATGTTGCGCAAAGAGGCGGTGGTTCATGCGCTGGATAAAGTCGAACCTGCGCCGCTGCGAGGCGCTGTCGGTGGAGGCGTCTGTGAGGAACGCGATCGCGGGATCGCTTTCCTTGGAAGGAAGCGTCACTGGCGTGCCCTGGTGTGCGGCGGGCAGAAACGAGGCACTGTAGTTCCGCGTGTCCACTCCAGCGTGAATGGTGAGAAAAGCGGGCAGGTTTTGGTTTTCGGTGCCCAGCCCGTAACTGATCCACGAACCGACCGAAGGGCGGGCCTCGGCGATGACTCCGGTGTGGAATTGGAGCACGGCGGGACCGTGTTGATTGTTGTCTGCGGTGACGGCGCGCAAGAGGCACAACTCGTCCGCGAGTGCCGCCGTGTGGGGCAGCAGATCGGAAACAGTGAGTCCCGACTGTCCGCGCGGCCTGACGGGAACATCGGTGCCGAGCGCGAGAAGTTTTTCCGTACTCTTGTGGCGGTTTTGCTCCGGCAAGGGGGCGGAGACGCCTTGGCCGTGCCTTTGCTGGATGAGCGGCTTCGGATCGAAGAGGTCCATTTGCGAGGG
>CANJYI010000192.1 GCA_947478975.1 Chthoniobacteraceae bacterium | reverse complement strand
GACTCGAAGGCGACCGCCGCCGCCAAGAAGCGCGCGGCGCAACCTCAGGCGGTCGCCGCAGCGGCACCGATTGGGGACCTGGATGATTTGGGCGGGGAGCTTGTTTTCCGAAAGGTGGCCTCCGGAGTGGCGGCGCCGGTGAAGGTGATCGAGCGGTTGGGCAGCGGCAAAAAGGCCAAGTCTGTCGACGAGTCTCCCGAGGATTTGTTTCAGGAGGGAAAGCAACAGACCCGAGTGGATGGCGGACTGGCGGAAAACGGCAAGACGGGGGTCAACGCCTCCAAAACTCCCTTGGCGGCTTACATGAAGCAGGTGAGCCGTGCGATCGGCGCGCGCTGGAACCAGGTCATCCGTTCCAAGATGGACTCCCTTGAGACCGGTTCGGTGAAAGTGCGGTTTAAGGTGGCAATGGACGGCGTTGTACACGAGGTGGTGCTCGAGCAGAGTTCCGCCAACCGCGAGTTTTCGGAACTTTGCCTCGACGTGATCCGTGCCGCCGAACTAGACCCGCCCCCTCCTGAAGCGGAGCCCCTGCTTCGAAAAGGGCTGCTGGAGATCCCCTTTACCTTTTCACTCTACTAACTTTATGGAACCCACCCCGGTTGGAATCGACTCACTGCTGCAATTCTTTAGCAAGGGCGGCTTCTTTATGTACCTGCTGGCGGTCTGCTCCGTGGTGGGCGTGGCGGTCATTTTGCTCCGCCTGCTTGGATTGCGCCGCGACCTGGCCATCTCGCCTTCGCTCCGACAGGAGGTGGAGCGTTTGCAGTCGGATTCCGAGGATCCCACGGGCCGTCTGCTCGCGCTGCTCATGGGGGATCGCTCGCCGCTGGGACGCGTCATTCGTGTCGCACTCAGGCATCTGGATACTTCGCGCTCTGAAAATCAGGATGCGGTCCAGGTGGCGGCCCGCCGGGAAATGGTGCAACTGGAACAGGGCCTTTTCGTGCTGGAAATCCTGGTGGGAATCACCCCCTTGCTGGGGTTGCTTGGCGCTGTTTCCGGCCTGGTGAAGGTGTTCGAGGCCTTCGGTGCCAATGGGGGGCAGAGTGATTCGCACGTTATCGCAAGCGGCATTGCCGAGGCTCTCAGCACGACCGTCGTGGGGCTGGCAATCGCGATCCCCTGCCTGATCGCCTACTCGTTTTTTGTGCGCAAACTCGAAACGATCGCCTCCGAAATGGAGAGCATCGTCTCCATGCTGCTGACCAAGTGCTACCAGCACAGGCTCCGCCGCCGTTCCGCGGCTCCCCAGGCCTAGCCCGCCGGTCGCACTTACTTTGCCATGAACTTCTACCCAAAACGCAGACGGACGCCCCAGGTCATCATCGTCTCGCTGATCGATATTTTTGCGATTCTGCTGATTTTTGTGATTGTTTCCACGCAGTTCAAAAAGGCGCAGCCCGCCGTGAGCATCAAGCTGCCTGAATCCAAGTCCGCCACAGCCGCGCAACCGAAACGGGAGCCTCTGATTTTGACGATTTCGAAGGATTCCCAGCTGTTTTTGGATGAAAAACCGGTGGCCTTGGAGCGGCTTGGCCCGCTCTTGCGTGAACTGGTCACGCGCGATCCCGGCACCTTTTTTGCGCTCAATGCCGACAGGGAAGCGCCGTTTGGCACCGTGATGAACGTGCTCGATGGCTTGAAAGAGGCTGGAGTCAAGGGCAGCCTTACCGCTTTTATGGAGCGCGCCAAATGATTCGACCGATTGTTTTATTTAACCATCCGATCCTGCGTGCCGTGGGGGCACGCGTTGAAGGAATCGGCCAGGAAGTGGTGTGTCTGGTGGAGGACATGCTCGACACGATGCGCGACGCCGAGGGCGTGGGGCTCGCCGCCCAGCAGGTCGGGGTCGCCCTGCAGGTGGCGGTCATTGACGTTTCAGACTCGGAAAATCGCCCCAGCCAGATGTGGATCAACGGGGAGGAGGTCGACCTGTTGCCCTTCATGCCGCTGGTGCTCATCAATCCGCAGCTTAGTCTTTCCACTGAGAAGGAAGTCGGAGTCGAAGGCTGTCTTTCCTTTCCCAAGATGAACGCCGACATCGTGCGCGCTGCCCGCGTTCGCTGCCAGTGTATGAATCACGAGGGGGTAACGCTTGATTTTGAAGCCGCCGGCCTCCTGGCCCGCGCTCTCCAGCACGAGGTCGACCACCTCAACGGCGTTCTTTTTATCGACCGGATGAGCTCCGCCACAAAGGTCAGTCTCGCAGGAAAACTCAAGCGACTCACGCGGGGAAAGTAAGGCGTAGGGGCGCAATTCGCGCCGCTTAAACGGGGGCGCTTTCTTCTTGGGACGTGCCGCTCGGCGCTTTGCTGTCGCGGGCGTTTTGCGCGCGCTTCAGGCTGCGTCGCCTCCCGGGTTATCCGCACCGCCACACACTCGTCGGCCCCTGCGCGCTCGAAGCATAGGGAGATGGAATGCGTGGCCCAGGATCGAAGTGAGGCGGCAAGGGACGAGGGCAGCAGGCACTCGGCCGACCGGTTGCGCGTGCTTATGATCGGCCACCAGTTTCAGGTGCCCACCGAGGGCCAGGCCAAAGCGGCCGCTCTGGCCCGCTTCGCTGACATAGAACTGCACGTGCTTGCCCCCTCTCTCTACCGCGAGGGGGAGGTCCGCTGGCGCCGGCCCACCGTACCTGTTGAGGCCGGTTACCAGTTTCAGGTCAGCCAAGTCGGCCTTCCCTGGGGCGGCCCCGCCAAGTGGTATCTGCAGTGGTACCCAAAATTGGCGAAAACCCTTTTGGAACTGCGGCCGGATGTGATCGATATCTGGGAGGAGCCTTGGAATCTCTTGAGCGCCCAGGTCTGCCGCTTGCGCGACAAGCTGCTGCCCGCCGCCAAAATCATCAGCGAGACGGAACAGAATATCGCCAAGACTTTACCGCCCCCCTTCGAATGGTTCAGGCGCTTTACGCTGCGGAAGGCCGACTTTTTGATCGGACGCAATGCAGAGGCGCTGACCGTGGCCCGCGCCAAGGGGTTTCGCGGCCCGGCGGCAGTGGTGGGCAACGGGGTGGATACGGAGCTCTTCTCACCCGGAGCGTCAGGGGAACCTCGGGGCGGAGAGCGGGGGTTTCGCATCGGATACGCCGGGCGCCTTGTGGAGGAAAAGGGGCTGGACGTATTGGTGGATGCGGTCGGAAGCCTGCCGGCTCCGTGCACCCTGGTCTTGAGCGGGCAGGGACCTTGTCTGCAAAAGCTGCTCAAGCTGCCGTTTGTCCAGTGGGCGGGAAATGTGCCCCGGGAGGAGCTGCCTGGCTTTTACCGCGGCCTTGACGCCTTGGTTCTGCCTTCGCGCACGACCTCCAGCTGGAAGGAACAATTTGGCAGGGTGCTGGTGGAGGCGCAGGCGTGCGGGATTCCGGTGGTTGGGTCCAGTTCGGGCGCGATTCCTGAGGTCATCGGCGAGGCAGGTCTTGTTTTTCCAGAGGGCAACGCGGCCTATTTGGCCGTGGCCTTGCAGCGCCTTCGGACCGATGCAGTCTTGCAGCGCGCGTTTGCCATCAAGGGCCGCGAGCGCGCCTGTCTGCATTACGGGTGGAACGCGATTGCCGCTCAAATGCGGCAGGTCTACCTCAGCGTGGTGAGTCGGCGCTGAAATTTCTTTTTCTGTGGTAAGGAGGGGCCCGGCTGGGAGCCGCGGCCCGTGCACCGCCCCCGGCTGCTGCGGTGCACGATGGATTAACTAGGACGCGTCAGCCGCGTCCCTCAGGAGGATGGCTCTATGAAGAGGGCGAGGGTTGTTTGTTTTGTCAATCACACGGCGGTGACCGGTGGGGCGGAGTTTGCCCTGAGCCGGTTGGTGGCCGGGATGGATCGGAGTCAGTGGCATCCTGTGGTGGTCTTCGGCGAGGAAGGCCCTGCCGTGGAGTTGTTTCGCAAGCGTGGCGTGGAAACCTACGTGCTGCCGATTCCTGCGCACGTTGGAAAGGCGCGCCGCAACAGCTTGGCCGGGAATGCCTGGATGCGTCCCAAGGCGGCGTGGGATGCGTGTGCCTACGTCCTCAAGCTCGCCTCCTTTTTTAGAACACGCGCAGTCGAAATCGTGCACACCAATTCGATGAAGGCCCACCTACTTGGGGGCCTTGCTGCTCGGATGTGTCGCATTCCACTGGCCTGGCATCTGCGAGACTGCCTCCATCCGGCGCACCTGCCTCAGACCGCGTTGCGGGTCATGCGCAGCCTAGCGCGGACCCTTCCGAACCGAGTGATCACCGTCTCCAAAAGCGTGGCCAAGGATGCCCTCGGAGCCAAGGACCCACAACGCGCCGAGGTAGTTTATGACGGCCTGGATCCGGACTGCTTTGAAAACCCGGCGCCGCCTCCCAGCTTTTACCCGCCTCCCGTCTGGAGGGTCGGGATCGTTGGGCGTTTTGCTCCGTGGAAAGGGCAACACGTTTTTCTGGAAGCCGCTGCAAAACTCATCCAGCGGGGACACCGCGTGCAGTTCGAACTGCTCGGGGCGCCGCTTTTTGGGGAGGACGCCTATGCAGCCAGACTGCAGCAGTTTGTGGATGCGACGGCCCTGCAGACGCATGTTTCCTTTTCAGGCTTCGTTCCCGACGTGCCCCAGCGTATTCGCAGTTGGCACGTTTTGGTGCACGCCAGCACTGCACCCGATCCCTGCCCCAATGTGGTGTTGGAGGCCATGGCGGCGGGCATCCCGGTGGTGGGATCTGACGGCGGAGGCGTCCCTGAACTCTTGGACGAAGGCCGCTGCGGCGGCCTCTTTCCCATGGATGATCCCAACGCGCTTTGCCAGCAGCTCGAACACATATTTGCCCAGCCACTGCTGCGCAGCGAGTACGCTCTCAAAGGCCGTCAGCGTGCCTTGAGTTTGTTCTGCTCGGACCGGGTGGCGGCCGAGGTGTCTGCGGTGTGGGACGCAATTTACGATCCCAACGTCTACAAGCGCCGGCGCTGGGCCTGGATGGAGGACGATTGTGTGCCGGTGAAAAGGCACTCCACCACCACCGGTGCGCGCGACTTTGTGGAGCCCGCGCCTAGCCAGAAAAGCGAGGAGGCGATGCCTGCCGCACAATGAATGCCGCCTCCGAAACCACGCTTGAAATGCCTGCGCCGCTCTGTGCGCAGTTGCCCAAGCGCATCGCGATTGTGCACGACTGGCTCCCCGAGGTTGGCGGGGCGGAGCGCGTGCTTGGCGAGATTCTGCAACTGCTTCCGCAGGCGCATCTTTTCAGCCTTGTTGATTTTCTTTCGGATTCTGAAAGAGCCTTTTTGCGCGGCAAAAAAGTGCGCACCTCCTTTTTGCAGCGCCTCCCGGGGGCGAGACGCTTTTACCGTTCCTACCTGCCGCTCATGCCGCTGGCGATCGAACATTTCGACTTGGCCGGCTACGATCTCGTGCTTTCCAGCTCCTATGCGGTGGCCAAGGGAGTCATCACCGGTCCGGATCAGTTGCACCTCTGCTACTGCCATTCGCCTCCGAGGTATGCATGGGATTTGCAGGAAGTTTATCTCCGGCAGAGCCAGCGTTCCACGGGCATCAAGGGATTCCTTGCCCGTGCGCTGCTCCATTACATCCGCCTGTGGGATTGCCGGACCCCCAATGGGGTGGACGCGTTCGCCGCGAATTCACGCTTTATTCAGCGCAGAATTTGGAAGGTTTACCGGCGGCGCTCCCGCCTGATCTACCCGCCGGTGCAAATGGGGGAGGAGGAGGGCTCGCCGGCGGAGAAGCCCCGGACGTATTATCT
>CANJYI010000191.1 GCA_947478975.1 Chthoniobacteraceae bacterium | reverse complement strand
GATCTGGCCGGAAATCATGCCCCGGAAGGTGTCCATGTCGACGTACGCGACCGAATTGGGATCGGCCTGCCCGTCCTCGTTCTGGCGCATGAGCCGGACAAGCTGTTTCAACTGAGTCAGCCCGTTGAGCGACCCCTGGTCATTCCCGTTGATCTCAAGCGCTTTCTTGAAGGCACTGATGGCGCCCTCCCGGTCTCCGGCCTGAAGGCGCGCGTTGCCGAGTGCACTCCACAAGGGGGCTGCCAGGGGCGCCTTTTGAAGCGCTGCCTCCAGAAGCTCGGACGCCTTCGCGTCTTCGCCGCTCAGACGGGCCAGATTTGCCTGTTGAAACTGCACAAATGCTGAGCCCGGGTGCAGGCGCTCGATCTCTTCGAGCAAGCGCTGAGTGCGGACCAGTTCCCCTTCCTCGAGTGCATCGGAAAGCTCCTCGAAGAGACTCGTGGCTGCGCGGAAACCCGACCACGGCTCCGTGGGAGGTTGCAGACGGTCGATGGCTTCCAGCAGCGTCTCCAAATTCAGAGGATGCGCCTGGGCCGCCTCCTGATCGGCCTCAGCGGGCCAGGGAAAACGGTGGGGGAGTCCGTAAAAATCGAGTTCCCAGGAGGTGGATTCAATCCAGTGTACAGAGGAGGTCATGAGCAAAAGGGGTTTAGGAAAAAGGGTTCTATTAAGAGAGGTTTAATCAGAAAAGGGGGGCGTAGGCCTCCACTGCTGGGGCAGTCGCAAATCTAAACAGAGCCGGGCTGCGCGCCAGTGCGAAAAATAAAGCGCAACCGGCATGACGGACACCCGAAGCTGGAGCAGGCTAGGAGGCAGACCTGCGTGCCCAGGGCTCTAGTGGGCAGGGACGTAGAAGGCTTCCTTGACAGGGAACCCCGCGTCAAGAGCCACCATCATCAGGCGCTCAAGCCGAGCCTGGTCCGGTGTCGGCGATTTGGAAATGATCCAGAAGTCGCGGTAGTACTTCCCGCAGACCAAAGCGATGGTGTGTTCGTTGTCGACAATCACCACGTGCCGAGGGTTCCGGTGGCTGAGCTTGAACGAGGCAGGGGTGCCGGTTGCAGGGGTTTTCGAAATGAGGGTACTGCCTACCCAAAGCCCCTTTGCTCCGTCCCAAGCGCGCGTGTTAATCAGCCATTTCCCGTCCGCGGCGCGGCGGTACTGCGAGGTGACGTGGGTGAGGCCCGCTTCCTGCGCGTTGTTGCTTCTCGCGATTTCGTACCAGACACCTTCGAACTTGTTCAGGTCAAAATTTTTCGCTGTCTCGATCCCCTTGGGCATGGGCGCGGATTTGCAGGCGCCCAACACAAGGGTTGCGAGGCAGCCAAGCACCATGCCTGCGGTGTGAAGGGGTGAAAACAAAGCGGAAGTGGGGAACTTTTGAAGCTGGGCTGCCATGGGGTAGAGAAAAGCAAATTTCGGGCCGAGGGGAGGGTCAGATTACAGTTGTTTCGACGCAGCCGCCAAAGGGGTCACGAATTCGACCATTTTTTCCACCAATGCAGCGTCTTTGCCCCATTCTGCGATTTTTTTCACAATGGCGCTCCCCACCACCACCGCGTCTGCCACCGCTGCAACCTGACGCACATGCTCAGGAGTGGAAATGCCGAAGCCGACGGCGATGGGCAGTTCGGTGGTCGCCCGAATGGCCGCCACCCGTTCGGCCAGGGAATCCGCAATCTCGGCGCGCTCGCCTGTGACCCCTTCCCTGGAGACGTAGTATAAAAAACCGCTGGCGTTGGCCGTGAGTGTGGCGATACGCGCTTCGGGAGTCGTCGGCGCAATCAGGCGGATTTGCTTGAGCGAACTGGTAATTGCGAAGTCTGGATTGGAGGCGATCTCGTCGGGGGGCAAATCGAGAATGAGCAGGCCGTCCACGCCCGCAGCCTCGGCGGCGGCAAAAAACTCGGAGAAACCGAAGCGGTAAATGGGATTGAGGTAGGTATACAGAACGATGGGGATCTGCGACACCCGGCGGATGGCTCTTACACATTCAAGCACCTTTGGAGTGGTTGCCCCCGCCTCCAGCGCACGGGCGGCGGCAAGCTGATTGACGATCCCGTCCGCAAGGGGGTCGGAGAAGGGGAGTCCGAGTTCGACCAGATCCACGCCAGCTTTTTCCAGGGCAGGAACCAATGCTTCAGTCGCCTCAAGCGTGGGGTCGCCTGCCGCAATGTAGGCGATCATGGCCGCCTGCTTTTTTGCTCGCAGCTTTTCAAACGTTTGGTCGATTCGGTTTGCCATAGGGGTGACAAAGAAAGCCGTCTGGGCCCTTTCTGGGAAGCGCGGAGGTGAAATGACTTCACACTTCTCACCGGCGCCCGCTTCGGTCAGTCTCCGCCCCAGCTATGAAAAGGCTCTCCATTCCTTCCCTGCTTGCACTGGCTCTTTTTGCGACCGCCTGCGAAAGACACAGCGCTTCCTCCCTTCCCTCCCACGGCGCACACGCCGCCGGGGCAGAGCACGCTGCCGCACCTCACTCAGAGGCGGCTCCCAAAAAGGACGCGCCCGTCAAGGAAACGGCCGCCGGTCCCGCGCCCAAGTTTTTCGAGCAGCAACCCGGCAAGTAAACCCGTCCGGGTGCACTATGACTGCGCACGCAGAAGCCTCGGGGCGTTTGGTCTGTTTTGGCGAGGTGCTGGCTAGGTTTTCGACGCAAGATTACCTGCCCCTTGCCGATGCGGTTGCGCTCAACCTCCATTTTGCAGGCGCGGAGGCGAACGTTGCTGTTCAGTTTTCCGCTCTCGGAGGGGAGGCTGCCCTCATTTCGCGCGTGCCCGAGAACCGCCTCGCCGACGCGTTGCTCGAAAAGCTCCGTGCCCGAGGGATTCAAACGCGCGGCGTCCTCAAGGGGGGCGCTCGCCTAGGACTCTACTTTCTGGAGCCCGGCTTCGGCGCGCGCGCCAGCGTGATCACCTATGACCGGGCGAATTCCTCCATGGCTTCTGTTCAGCCAGGGATGTTCGACTGGGCGACTGCTCTGAAAGGGGCCGATTGGCTTCATTGGAGCGGGATTACTCCCGCCCTCGGCCCCGATGCGCCGGCCGTTTGTGCGGAGGCCTTGGTTGTTGCCCGCAGGCTGGGTGTTAAAGTGAGCTGTGATTTGAACTACCGCTCCGCCCTCTGGACCCCTGAGGAGGCGGCCCGTGTCATGCGCCCTTTGGTGGAAGAGCTGGACCTTTGCATTTGTGGCGCCTCCGAGGCGCGTTCGATCCTGGGCGCCCCCGCCGGCGGTGAGGGCGATTCACTCCACGCCCGGGCGGCTTCTTGGCTCGGGGAGGCATACGGAATCCGAGCCGTGGCCACGCCTATTCGTTCGGGTGACACGGCCCAGGGCGGCACGCTTCAGGGAATGTATTTTGACGGAACCACCCCCGTGTTTAGCCGCACCCACGAGCTGAGCGTGGTCGACCGGATTGGGGCGGGTGACAGCTTTGCAGGCGCCCTGCTCCATGCCGTGACCGCCGGCAGGGGGGCTCAGGAAAGCGTGGAGTTTGCCACGGCGGCAGCGGTCTGGAAGCACACCGTCCCTGGAGACTGGATCCGCGGCAGCTGGAGCGACATCGAAGCGCTCGCTGGCGGCGCGGGCGGCGCCGTGGTCAAAAGGTGACCGGGGCTGTAGGGGGTCAAAGCATGCCCGGGCCACGGCTGGGCAGGCGGTGTTGATTTGACGGGGTTGGTTTGAAAAACAGCCGTTCCCGCGTACATTCGGACTAATCGGATTTTGAGCGGTCGTATTTCGGCATTTGCAAAATCTCAGGAGACGTTATGCTCCGCCCCCCCTCTACTCCCTGTTTTTGGTCTCGACCAGCAGACGGGTATTGGAACCTTACGGTTTACTGGACGGAATCCGCCCAGTGGAATTGACCTGTTAGCAGCTGGCTTTTTGAAGCATCCCCGACCTCTCTGATTTTCAACCTTATCCTTTAACCCTCGATTTAAGAGCTATCATGAACGCGACCGTCGAAACCCTCCCCAATTGTCTGGCCACCCTCCGTGTAGAGGTCGGACCCGAAGCCCTGCTGCAAGCGCGTGAAAAAGTTGTCAGCGGCTACCTGAGTCAGGCGCGCGTTCCCGGCTTTCGTCCCGGCAAAACCCCTCGCGCTTTGGTGGAGAAGCGCTTCACCAAGGACATCGCAGAGCAAACAGAGAGCGATTTAATCTCCGATTCCCTCAAGCTGGCTATTCGCGAAAAGGGCCTGCGGGTGCTCCGGGTGCGTGACGTGGAGGACGTAAAAATGGAGCCGACTGGCCTTTCCTTCTCCGCCACGATCGTGACTGTTCCGGAGTTTGAGATGCCCGAGTACAAGGGTGTCGCCGTGAGTGTTCCTGCCGTAACCGATGCCAAAAAGGAAGAGGCCATTGACACGGTCATTGAGGATTTGCGCGCCCGGCAGGCCGACTTTGTAGATGTGATCGAAGATCGGGGCGCGGCGATGGAGGATTTCGTCGTTGTCGATTACAAGGGGACGATTGCCGGACAACCCGTCCATGAGAGTTTCCCCAAGGTGGGGCAGATCCTTTCGGCCAACGAAGGCTTCTGGGTGAGGATGACCGAAGAGGCGTTCTTCCCGGGGTTCTGCGGCCATCTGGTCGGAGCCCGTCCCGGGGCCGTGCGCGAGTTTCAGATCGAAGTGCCCGCCGACTTTCCCGTCGAAGGATTTGGCGGCCAGAAACTCGACTACGTGGTGACCATCAAGGAAATCAAGGTGCGGGTCCTGCCCGAGTTGAACGACGAGTTCGCCGCGACACTGGCTCCGGGCAAGTCGCTCGCAGAGGTTCGGGAACTGGTGCGTGCCGAAGTGGAGCGCCGCAATGAAGCCGAATTGGACAGTCTGAAGCGGGATCAGGTCATGGAGCACCTGCTTTCCAAGGTGGAATGTGAGCTTCCGGAGGACATGGCCCGCGCAGAGTCCAACCAGGTGCTTTCAGAGGTTGTTGAGGAAAACCAGCGCAGGGGAGTTACTCAGGAAATGCTTCGTGAAAACGAAAAGGAACTCGTTGCCAGCGCCTCGCAGACAGCCCGCAACCGACTGAAAGGCTCCTTCATCCTGAGCCGCATTGCGGAACTGGAAAACCTTCACCCCACCCGTGAAGACGTGCTCGGCAGAATCGCGGGAATCGCCAAGCGCGCAGAGATGCCGATTGAAAAGGCGATCAAAGAGGTGAGCAAAAGGCAGATGTTGCCGCAGATTGAAAACGACATCGTCACGGCGAAGGCGCTCGACTTTGTACTCGCCCACGCCGTGGTCACCGAAGCGGCCGTAAGTTGATGCTCGTCCAGAGGGGGGCTTGAAGCGCGCAGGAAAGTTCAACTGCAATTCGCATGCTTCCAGATCTGTGCTATCCTATGGGAGGCACAGATCAAAGGTGGCCCTCCCATGAAGGTCTCCAAACAGCGAAGGCCCCCCTCCGCCGATTGGATCGGCAAGCCCCACAGCGGGAGTCGCTCTGGCAGCCTTTAGATTTGGTTCTCTGGAATTTCCTTTTGTCTGCCTTATTATCACGCAACCTTCACTAGAAACATTCTCATGAACTTCTCCCACGACCCTCGAATTCAAGCTGCAAGCCCCGGGTACTCCAGTCACGGGCCGTCCAACTACTACGTACCGGTCGTGGTGGAACAAACAGGACGGGGAGAGCGCTCCTATGACATTTACTCTAGGTTGCTGAAGGACCGGATCGTTTTTCTGGGCACCGGCGTCAACGACGAGGTCGCCAATTCGATCATCGCCCAGCTTCTGTTCCTGCAAATGGAGGATCCTAAAAAGGACATCCACCTCTACATCAACTCCCCCGGGGGCTCGGTCACGGCAGGCTTGGCGATTTACG
>CANJYI010000190.1 GCA_947478975.1 Chthoniobacteraceae bacterium | reverse complement strand
CGGGGTCCCTTTCGAGCAGGGCGCGCAGCACGTCCTCGGCGCTGTCCAGCTGCTGGCCTTCGCGGTGCAGATAGCGGCCTTCGCTCGTGCGCACCCTTGCCAATTCCAGGGAGGCATCCCGGAATCCCGACATGGCCTCGGCTCTTTCACTCAGGTTGTTGCGCGATTCTGGCAAATCCTTGAGTGCTTCCAGATAGTGCTTCACCGCCGGTTGGTAGTCCTTGATGGACATCCGAGCACGGGCGAGCTTGAGCTGCTCGACAGCCCTGAGGCGGGCTGTTTCCCGACGCTGTACCTCCTTCATGCTCATTTCCACAACATCCGCCGGGGCATTCGCTGAAGTGGGAGCGGCGGACGGGGACGCTGGGATTTGCGCCTTGGCAGCCTGCAGACTGGAGGGGAGCAGGCCCCAAATGCCGGCCCCGAGGCTGGTCGCGGAAAGGGCGATGGTCAGAGAGAGTCGGGGGTTGGGCTTCATTTTGCGGCGGGGGGGAGCGGGGGAGTCCAATGCGGGGGTTCAGGCCGCACGTTGAGTTCTCTGCCTTCGGAATCGAGCAGTCTACTGCGTGTTGCGGAAACAAGCCATTTCCTGCCTTTGTTCGGACCGGAGGAGGTGACGAGTACGGCGCTGTCGGCACCCAGAGCTTCAATTGTGAAGGTTTCGCCGTCACCAAGTTGGATAGGCTCCGCCAGCTTGACTGTGAACGGGGCTTTGGCCTTCGGCTCGTCTTGTTTGAAGATGATTTTCTGGTCGGCAAAGTTGGCGGTGTTTTCGCCGCGTTCCCCGTTATAAACTGCGGGAAGTTCCCGGCTCGAGTCGGGCTTTTCTTCCTTCAGATAAATAACCGACTTGTCCTTGGTGGCGCTGACCCCCTCGATCTTTTCGCGGCGCGGCTCGAAACGGAGAAGCTTGATTTGAGTGCCGGCAATGGACTCGCCGACCCGCAGTCTGAACTTCTTTTGACGCTGGTCTCTCGGAACCGTAGCAGAGGGGCCTCCCATGGCGGCCGTGGCCGTGGGGTTCTTATCTCCGTCCAGGTTCTTCAGGACCACGCCCGTTGGTTTTCCGTCGATGCCGGGGGTCCAACTGATGACCTTGATGCTCGTGCCCGGGATCATGTCCGAGGCCCGCACCTCGAATGGGGCGCTGTCTGAAATGTCATCCCGGCGCAATCGTAGCTTGTAGGAGGCCTGTTGGTTGGGCTTTGCCGTGTCCAATAGGGCTGCATCCAGGAAGCTGATCTGGAAGGCCGGCGCATCCACCCAGATCAGGTTGATTCGAAGGAGAGGTTCCGTGTCTGGCTTTTCGGGATTTCCCTCGTAGGAGACAAACTCTATCCGGTTGGGTGCCGGCTTTTGGGGAAGAAAGGCAAGCCTCGTGACCAGCGGCGGATGCTGTGCCGGATTATTGGGGTCTGTGCCCCACCACCATTCGTCCTCGTTCGTAAAACCGTCTCCATCCGTGTCTTCGGTCGCCACGTTGGGGGTGCGAAGGGGGAGCTTGTTGTCTAGAAACCATTGGTTTGGAATGGGTTGTTCCAAAACAGTGTGCCTGTGCAGGCTTCCCTCCGTCGGACGTGTGAGCTCACCTCCCGCTAGGAGGTACAGTTCCGATACAAAAAGAGGGGTCGGATAGGTGATCGACCACTGCCCCGGGGAATTGAGGGCAGCAAGGGCTTGCTCGTGCGAGGAAAGATCCAAGGCAGGCAGCGTGACCGATACTATTTCCTTCGGAAGCAGTTCGCTTCGACGTTTTGGCAACTCCCGGCCGTCCTTGAACAGCAGGTAGGTAGCGCCCAGCGAGGCTGCAGCAATAGAGGAGAGCGCCAGCCAATGCGAATTTGACTTAAGGAAGCTCATGGCTGTTTGGTCCCCTCCTTTTCGTCGGTTTTTGGAGACTTTTCCGTGAGAAACGAGAGCAGGTCCACTCGCAAATCTACCTCCACATGCTCCTCTCCCAAAATATATTCCGCCAAGGCTGACGCCTGGGGAGCCCCCGGGGCTGCGGGTTCTGCTGGGATCGGAGGACTCACCCTGAAGGGGGCCACCATGGGCATCCCCTCCTTGGAATCCTTTGATTGGGTGATGACCTTGATCCGACGGACCACAAAAAATGCATGCTTGTCTCGCGTTAGGGTATTGAGAAAGTCGCGGAGGCTGTCCGGGGTGGCGGTAAATTTGAGATCAAAACCAAGAGCGCTCAAAACTGGCTTAAGCGGTTGCGGTTGACCTGCCTTTTTCGCGCCGGTCTCCGTTTTGGTTTCCTTGGGCTCCTCTGTCCTGTCTATTTTGAACCTGATGAGCCGCAGTGGCTTGCTATCTAGCAGCGTGTTCAGAAGACGGTCAGCCGCGGTAAGCTGCCTGTACATGACAGGCGCTTTGTCTTCAGGAGGCCTCTTGCTGATGAAATCGTCGAAGTCCATCGAGAACGTGGCGGGCGGACCACTCGCAGAAACAGGGGCGGGAACAGGGATGAGAATTCTGTTTTTAGCGGCCTTGGCGACAAAAACCTCTTTCTTAGCGAGGAGGGCAGTTTGAAAATCCTCCGGCTTGATTGTTTTCGGTGGGGCAAGAGGGTGCGGAGCTGTCGACTGCAAGGCTTTGGACGCGTCGGGCTTCTCAAGCGCCAGCGGTATGGTCATCGCTTCCAGCGCGGAGTTCACTTTTTCGTAGCTTTTCTTGGATGCTGCAACCAGCTCGTTCAGTTGCTCTTTGCTTTCCTTGGTTGGGGGGCGGTCGGCTTCGGCGAGACGGTTGAATTCCGCACTCACTTTTTTGAGCTCCGCCATTCCGCTGGTGTGATAGGCCTGCCACAGGAATGCACCGCTTCCGCCGACGCTCAGCAAAGCGAAGACCGAAGCCCCGAGGATTGCACGATATTCCTTGGAGAAAAGGTTCATGGCGTCAAAGCGGGGTTTTGGGCCGGAGGTGTCAGCAGGTCTAGTGGGATGCTAAAATCATAAGCCCATGCAGTGTGCTGCCCGGCGGCGGGCTGGGGAGTGATGGCCCACGTTTCCTCGGGGGCCAGTTTGCAGGCAGCAGAACGTACGGTTAGTCCCGCTTTTGCAAGGCCATCCGCCGCTTCACTTAGGTTCTTTTTGGCCTTGTCCAGTTCCTGTTTAGCCTTGTCCAGTTCCTGTTGGGCCTTGTCCAGTTCCTGTTGGGCCTTCGCCAAGTCCCGCCTGGCCTTGTCCGTTGATTCCGTCGGAGGGGACATGGAGAGGGACTTGCTTTTGTCTTCAGCCACCTTGAGCCCGTTCTTAGCTCCATTGAAACTGTTCTGGGCCGCCTTGAGTCCGTTCTGGGCCGCCCAGTGTTGGGCCGTCGGCTCGCTCATGGCTTTGAGGGCGTTTACGAATTCCCCGACCACAGCCTCCCCCTTCTCTGTTTGGGTCGCCCTGTATAAACCCTTTAAGATCAGCCTTGTGGCAGGCTGCTTGTTTTGTTGTTCTTTTTCGCTACCTTTCGAAGCGGATTTCTCCGTGGAACCCGCAGGCTCTGTTTCCGGGGGTTTTAGTTCAAAGGTGGTGATCCAAATGTTCTCTTTCGGCAGGCAGGCGTGGATCTGATCCAACAAAGTGACCCAGTAACCACGCTCGTAAATCGCCTGCTCCAAGGGCTTGGTTTTCCTAAAGTCGGCATCGATGCCTTGTTGCAGCTCTTCAAGTTCGGTTGCTACTTTTTTGAAGCCCTTAACTTTTTCCTTCAGAACTTCCACCTGATTCGTTGCGAGGTCTTCGTTGTGCAGAAGATGAAATCCCCACGCAATCAAAGGTGCGGTGATGCACGCTGCCGAGAGGCTGATCACCAGAGCCACCTGACCAATTCTGGATTTTCTCCGCAGCGCTGGTGGCAGCAGATTGATCGAGACCGGGCATTGGAAGATTCCCTGAAGCGCAAGTCCGACGTGCTCCCCAAGTTGGGCCGCGGACAGTGCAAGTTCGGCGGCGTTCGTATTTTTGGAGGCGGCGATGCAGCGCAGCGGGTTGAACATCTCCACGGGAAGCCCGAGTTTTTCCTCCCAAAACTCGGGCATCAGCGGCGTCTGGGCGCCATTTCCGCACAGCAGCACCCGCTGGGGGGCGGCTCCGGCCTGTTGCGAGCGGTAGAATGAAATCGAGCGGGTGACTTCGGCATGCAGACGGGTGACTGCGTTGCGCAGCACCTTGGCCAGGCGCGCCTGGTCCTGGTCCTCCGGTTCAGCAAAATTGGAACCCTGCCCGATGAAGCCGGTTGCGCGCTTCCTGGCCTCTGCCATGGTGAATGGCTCGGCGAATTCCTTGGCCACCGCGGAGGTCAGGGTGCTTCCTCCCGAGGAAATGGTGCGGATGAAAAACTTGCCCGGTTCAATGAACAGCAGGTTGGTGGTACGCGCCCCCAGATCGATGAGCAGCGTGCAGCCCTCGGGTTCTCCGTAGTTATACCGGAACGCGTTGTAGAGGGCGATCGTGGCCAGCTCGATGCCGTTCGGCTCCATCCCTGCTCCACTTACCGCGGCCGTCCACTCCTCCAGCAAATCCGTTTTTGCCGCAGCGATCAGAACCTCGGGCTCGTGCGCTTGGGTCTCGTAAACAATCCGGTGGTCCCAAATCACCTCCTCGAGCGGGTAGGGGATGTTTTGCTTGGCCTCGTACATCACCGTCTGCGCCAAATCTGAACCGCTCATCGCAGGAAGCTTCACCATGCGGCTGAAGGTTGACTGCGCCGGCAGGGTAAGCCGCACCGGCAAGCCTACTCCCTTCATGCTCTCGACCATTTCGCCGACGGCGAGGGAAGACTGCGCAACACGCGTTGCATCCGCCGCCGGATCCGGGACAAGCTCCCGCGTTTCGATCGCATGCAGCTGCAATGCGCCCTTCTTGTCTGGCCGGAATTCGGCCAGAGAAACCGTCTGGGAGCCGGAGCTGAGCGTGAATATCCGCTTCGGGGTGGACATGGGGCTTGGACTTAGCGCGCTACGGGCTTGATGGCCTCGTGGTAGTCGAAGAATAGCGGCGCAAACGGGGTCTGCCCCTTGTTCAGAAAGGCGTCGGTGACCTTGTCTGTGAACGACTCCTTGGCCTTCGCAAAGTTCTCGTAAGTCAGCTTGGTGGACTTCTGTCCAAAGGCAATCAGCTGCCCGCCGGTGCTGACTTCCACGTAGACTCCGGCAATGTTGTTTACAGAAAAAGCCTTGTTGTCGGAAAGGCGGTTGAGCGTCTTCGGCGCAATGTACATCACCGAGTGCCTTTCGCGTCCCGGAGCCACGTCCACATGTGCGACCTCGCCTTCCAGCAGCTTCGGCGTCGTTCCCTGTTTCCCAGTCAAAACCAAAAAATACTTGAAGGTCAGCTCCGGAAATTCCTGGAAAGCGTCGAACTCTGTCTCCACTTCCAGCCAAACCGCGGGGGGTTCGCCTGGGCCGATGATCCGAGGCTTTTTGGCCTGGGTCATGTAGGGAATCGACGCAACGATTTGGGGCGAGCCGATCAGGGTGAAGTTGATCTTTACCCCGTCCACGGGACGGTTCGCTGCGTACGCTTGTGACAGACCTGCCACTGTCAGAAAAAGGGCTGCTCGAAGGGGCGATATTTTCATGGTTCCGGGGGAGGAGTTGGGAGGGGTGGTAGCGCTTCGGGTTCTTATATTTTCGCCGGACCAACCCGACTGCGGAAGTACTCAATAGTATGGAGGATACCTTCTTCAAAGTCCACCTTCGGTTCCCAGCCCAGAATGCTCCGCGCCCGCCCGATGTCGGGTTGACGCACCTTGGGGTCGTCCACTGGCAGCGGGCGGTATTCAAGCTCAGAGTGCGTCCCAGTAATCCGGATGATGTGCTCTCCAAACTCCTTGATCGTCATCTCCCTCGGGTTGCCGATG
>CANJYI010000189.1 GCA_947478975.1 Chthoniobacteraceae bacterium | reverse complement strand
GACATCACCCTCAAGTATATTGACCCGGGCTACCAGCTGAGGGGGGTGGTTGCCACGCCCGAGGACCGCACCTTTTGCCTGCAGCTTGCCCGGCATGCCGTGCATGCGGCGATGACCGGGAGGACCGGGATGGTGGTCGCCCTGTGGCATCAGCGGTACGTGCACCTGCCCGTGCATCTGGTTGCCGAGGGAATCTGCCGCGTGAATCCCGAAGGCGATTTGTGGCGATGCGTTCTGGAAAGCACCGGCCAACCGGCCCGCATGGGATCCAAGTCTGAGTTAAGCCCGTAAATTCATTATTCAGAGCTGTATCCGCAGACGACGCAGATGCGCACAGATCAAAGATGCATCCGAGGATGCTTTCTGTGATTTCTTATCATCTGTTGAATCTTTGGTATCTGCGGATAAACTTCTGGGCCATGGTTGGGTGGCGAAGGGCCACCCGCCGTGGACACGCCTCAACTCAGGATAAGCCCGGTGGCGGGCGAGTCCGTCAGGATGATTTTTCCGGAGCTCTTCAGGGTGGCGGTGATGTCGAGGAGGCGGAACAGGGCGAGCGAGACCTCGGGCTCGCTTTGGATACTTGCCAGCGCGCGGCCGACGACCTCGGGCCGGACGGCCTGGGCTTGGCCGAGCCTTTGGGAAGCCTGCTTGTCCGCTTCGGAATGGATGATCGCCACAGTGTTGTCGCCCGCCTGCTTCATCGCGGCCGTCACCTGCCGGAGCCGGTTGACGACCTTGCGCTGGATTTCCGCAATCATTCCCTGGTCCCTGAACGCCACCTTCCGGATGTAGGTGGAGCCCAGTGCAAAGCCCCATTGCGAGGAGGTTGGGGACACCTCTTCACGCACCTTGCGCGAGAGCGCGTCGCGGTCTTCAAGGAGCACGTCGAGTTTGAGGTTGGAGAGCTGTTTGACGACCGCTGTGGCGACGTTTGCATTCAGGGACCCCATCGGTGAGGAGTTGCGGAAGAGAAAGGCTTCCGGGTCATTGACGTACATCTCAAACCAGACGCCCACGCCCATGGGGGCGCCTTCCTCGGAGTTGACCAGTTGGTTGCGCAGGTAGGACTGAAAGAGCTGCGTGCTGACGGTGTAGGCCTTGCCAAAAAGCGGGAACAGAAGGGCTCGTGGTCCGAAATGGACGATGGGAAAAAACAGACCGGGCTCCTCCACCTTGCCGACCACCTTGCCGAAGAAAGTGTAAACGAGGACCGTTCTTTCGGGGAGGACGCGCCACAACTCAAGGGCGCTGCCCAACGCCGTGAGCAGCGGGATGCAGATGAAGGTCAGGGCCACGCCAAGGAGAATGGAGACGGGAAAGTTCATGAGGAAAGGGGGAGTTGGGTTTTTGTGCCGGGAATTGGAGGCGAAAGGCTCAGAGCTTCAGGATGGTTTCCGAGGCCCGTTCCCTCAGGGGCAGGCTGGCGTTGCGCAGGTAGCCCTCGAGGGCCGCATCGCCCCCCATTTGGCGCATTGCACTGAGAGTCTTGGCCAGTTCCAGCAGCGGCGCGGCTTCCGCTGCGGCCTTGTTCTGCGAGATCTGGACGGCCTGTTCCGCCATCTTGAGCTTGGTCTCCGCATCCGCGCGCGCCTGGCTGATTGCCGCCGCAACCTGGTTCTGGGTAGTGTTAATGGAGGCGAGCGCCTCGTCCACATCGCTGGGCGGATCAATGTTGGTGATCAGGGCGGCGTCAAACTCGATGCCGTACCGGGCTGCGGTCTTGCGGCAGGCCTCCTCCATGTGCCGGTTGATGAGGGAAAGGTTCCGCCTTAGGTCGTTGATCGAGACCCCTTCGACCGCCCCCTCCGGGCTCTCTGCGTCAAAGGTTGCGATCCGGTCCCGGAGCGTGGAGATAAAGTATCCCACCACATGGGCCGCGGGCTGCGCCGCCCCGAACAGGTACGCGTACAGGTTGCGCTCGCACGGTTTCCAACGGATCTGCCCCGAGATCTGCACGGTCAGGTTGTCCTTGGTGACGGCTTCAATGAAATCCTGCTTGAGCTGCGGATCCCAGGTGATGTCCGCCGTCTGGATGGTCATGTCGACTTTGTAGAGCCGCTGCCAGGGCCACTTAAAGTAGGGGCCGCCCGGAGGGATCACCCGCACGACAGGATAATTGTAACGGGATTTCTCCTCGGCGCTCAGAAGCCCACCCAGTTCGGGGTCCTCGCCCGTGCTGCCGTTGAGGCGTTGGGCGCGGCCGAAGGTCGTAATCACCCCGCGTTGGGTCGGACCAACCGAGTAGACGCCGACGAGCAGGGTCAGGAGGGCCGCTAGTCCAATCCCAACAAGGAGGCCAAAAAAGAGAGCAGGCATCCCTCAATCATAGAGGGTGTTTCAAAGACGGCAATTCCAGAGCCCGCTCCCGGCCCGGAACCACACAGGGCCTCCTAGGCAAAGTGGGCAAATCTTTTATTCAGAAAACTATCCGCGGATTTGACAGATTGAGGAGATGAGGGAATCTCACAAACAATCTGTGAGCATCTGTTTCATCTGCGGATCACTCGCCCGTGCCATGAGGAAGCGGCGGGAAGTTGGAAGTGGGTAGGCCTGGAGGGATTTGAACCCCCAACCAAGGGATTATGAGTCCCCTGCTCTAACCATTGAGCTACAGGCCCGCGCAGGAAGAACAAACCGTATGTGGGGCAAAGACTCAAACGGAATCCTCTTCTTTGGTTGCAGACCCCAATCTTGCGTGGAAAACTAAACAAACCGCCTTATGTCATCCCAGGTCCCTGCCTGTCCGCCATCTCCCATAGCCTCCGACCGCATCCAATCCGTTGAAGACTTGCGTGTCAGCGAGGTGAAACGTCTCGTCACGCCCGCGCAGGTCAAAGCCCACCTGCCCGCCAGCGGGGCGCTGCTGGATGGGATCCGGCAGGCCCGCGCGACGGCACGGCGGATTCTGAGCGGGGAGGACCGCAGGTTGATGGTGGTCGTGGGGCCCTGCTCGATCCACGATCCGGTGTCCGCAATGGATTACGCGAGGCGCCTAGCCGCCTTGGCCGAGGAGCTCAAGGACCGGGTTTTCATCGTGATGCGGGTGTATTTTGAGAAGCCCCGCACCACGGTTGGCTGGAAAGGCCTCATCAACGATCCCCGGCTCGACGACTCCGGCGAGGTGGAGGAGGGGATCCATCTGGCGCGCAAGCTCCTTCTGGATATCGCAGAGCTCGGCCTCCCCGCCGGAACGGAATTTTTGGATCCGATCATCCCGCAGTACATCGCCGACCTGATCAGCTGGGCGGCCATCGGCGCTCGGACTACGGAATCCCAGACACACCGGGAGATGGCCAGCGGGCTGTCGATGCCGGTGGGTTTCAAGAACGGCACGGACGGCAGCATCCAGACGGCCATCGACGCGATGCGTTCGGCCTGCGCCGCGCACAGTTTTCTGGGGATCGACCAGGAGGGGATGACCAGCATCGTCAAGACCGCCGGCAACCCCGACAGCCATATCGTGCTGCGCGGCGGCCGGGACGGCACCAACTACGGACCCGAGCACACCGCGGCGGCGGCTGAAAAGCTGCGCAAGGCGGGACTGCACGTCTCGTTGATGGTGGATTGCAGCCATTCAAACAGCGGCAAGGACCCGCTCCGCCAACCCGAGGTGCTGCGCAACGTGTTGCAGCAACGCAAGGGGGGACGCGAGGACCTGGTGGCCGTGATGATCGAAAGCCACATTCATCTGGGCACTCAGGCGGCCTCAGCTTCGGGATTGAAGTACGGCGTGTCCGTGACGGACGCCTGTCTCGACTGGGAGGCAACCGCCTCGCTGCTGCGGGAAATTTAGGCGGGCGGGTGGGCGTCCCGCCCCGGTCTTGTGTGGGGAACGGTTTGGTTATCCACAGATGAAGAGGATGTTCGCAGATTTTTTGTGAGGTTTTGTCATCTGTGAAATCTGCCGAATCTGCGGATGCATTTCTGGAGAAAAACTTTGCGGGGTTTTGTTGCTGGACTTGGGTTTGATTCAATAAGGGCACGCACTAGTGCTGCCCAGGGGGGAGCACCTTTGTTCAACGCCGGGCTGCCCATGCTGATGGGGGTTGCTGTTTCCTCGCAGCGGCATGGGGATGGCGCTGGAGTCATCAAAGAGCTCGTCGTATAGGTCTAGGGCTCGGTTTGGAGGATATGCGGCAGAGCCTCCTGGGACGTGCTTCACTCCGGGCAATGAAGCAAGCATCTGCGGGGGAGCCGAAAAAAGAGGAAGAAAGTCTGTTAAATCGGGGCCGGGGCGGCAGCCAACAAAGTGCAGGGATGCTGCATTGGAACCAGTTCTTATTGTTTTCTCTCCGAGTTCCCCATTTCCAGATACAGAAAGTCTTTCCCAATGAAGTTCCCCAACCGTTTTATCCAAATCGGAGCCGCCTTGTTTGTGAGCAGCCTCGGCGCCTTCGCCGCCAACGATGCAGCATCAGTCGCAAAGGTCTTGCCACCGCACCAATACAACCCCTTCGGCGCACCTGGCGAAACGTCCCCGGAATTACTCGCTGCCCTGAACAAGATGAGTGAAACCGGGATCCTTGAGGGGCGGCGCAATTCTTTACATCTTTTCCGGTGGAGCGGGACTCCCCCAAAGCTGACGCATCTCGGGTTGTGGGGTGCGAAAGTGAACAACGAGTTGATGTCTCTCACGGCGCTGATGCCTGACCTAGCGTTTGTCAGTCTTTACGAAACCAGCGTCGATGATGCCGGGGTCGAGACGCTGCTCAAACTTCCCAACCTGCGTTACCTGACGTTTGCGCCGATTGAGCGGTACGAAAAAGCGGGGTTTGGGGCTCCCCAATGGTCGTATCCGACAATCGAGCGACACAACGAGCGCCCGCGTGTCACGGGCAGGATGCTCAAGGTTTGCAGCCAGTCGAAGACATTGGAAAGCATTGATTTATCGGATGCGAAAGTGGAGTCAAAAGATCTCGAGGCGCTTGCTCGTTGCCCCAAACTCGGGTCGGTAGGGCTTTCAAATGTAATCGACGAGGAGACCGTCAAACATCTCCAGGCGTGCAAGCGGCTCTCGAATTTAACGATTGGTAACCGCGAGGTGAGCGCCCGGGAAATAGAATTGCTGGCGGCATGGAAAGGGCTCCGAAGCTTAACCATCACACGGACTCATCTTTCGAAGGAGACGCTTCTGGCCCTGTCAAAGTTGGAGACGGTGGAGGCATTGCATTTGGCGGACTGTGGGCTGAGTGATGAGTCGCTCCAGTGCCTTAAGGGCTCCCCAAAACTCGCGCTCTTGGATCTGACCCGAAACGAGATCAACGGCCCCGGTTTGGTCCATGTTTCAAACCTGAACCTGAAAGGACTCGAGTTGACGTTCAACAACCTGACCGATCTGACGATCGGGCATCTGCCGCAATTGGGCAGTTTGGAAACCCTCAACATTTCCTACAATACAGGAATCACCAATGCCGGCATCCAAAACGGGACGCTGCAGGGGATGACCCGACTGAAGAAACTGGAACTCCGCGGACTTAAAAAGGTGACGGATGCGAGTTATGAGGATCTCGTGAAACTTGGATTTCTCACAAACCTCGGAATTCGGGAAACGACGACGAGTGTTGAGACCGTGGCGAGGCTGAAAGCGGCGATGCCCAAGACGGATGTTTTTAAGTAAATTGGGGCGGTCCTCGGTCTTCGCCGCACCCGCTCAACGAACATCGGAAATGGAATAGCACCGACCGCAGACGACACCCCTTCCCAGGGCGTGTGTACGGTTAATTGAACCCAAGCCGGCCAAGGAAAGCGCGAAGACACTCCGGATAAAAGCCGGTAAACCACTAACGCAGATGTTCCGGATTTCACAGGTGAGGAAAAACAGTAATGAAAATCTGCGAGTATCTGTGTCATCTGTGGATTGCTCCCCGTTCCCAAAAAGGCCTGCGAG
>CANJYI010000188.1 GCA_947478975.1 Chthoniobacteraceae bacterium | reverse complement strand
TACAGGCTGTAGCCTGAGCGCGTTTGCTGCGCTGGCACAGCCCGTTGGCGCAGACGGCGCAGCCCTTACTGCGATGGAGCTTCCCGCCGACGGGCCTCCTCTTCAGGGGACACTGCCGATGCTTGGCGCGCTTGTCGGGGTGTACAGCACCATCCTGCCCGGGTGGCGCATGGGCGCCGCCTCCCGTTGGCGGGTCCTCTTTCCCTTGACCGCCGGCGCCTTCGGCTGGCTGGCTGCCGTCGGTTGCGCCCTTTGGTGGGCAACCGGGTGGTGTCCTGAGGCGGGACCCGCATCCGTGCTTGGGGGACTCCTGGCGGGCTGGGCGTTCGCCCGGGTCTTGGGCTTTGGCGAACTTCTATTCATCCAGCGCAGGCCAGGCGGCAGCGAACCGGGATACCGGCGAGTCGAAGAGATGGACTGGGAGGAATTTCTCCGGACAGAACTCAACCCGGTCCTTGAGAAAATCTCCAACAAAGGAATCAGCAGCCTCACACGCGCCGAATGGAGCATTCTACAGCAAAGCCGCAGAAAACTGGAGGGCTGGTAGGGTCACTCCAATTTGAGATGGCACATTGAGCTTCCGAGTCAGGGTAAGACGCAGTGCAAAGAGGAACTCATCATGGTGGATCGAAGCTCCCTTTTGGGCTTGGGACAACCCGCACACAGCAAGGGAAGCCCCCCCTTCGGGCCGCGGGAAGTGCTCTGGTGAGGTGTCCATTTTGAGTCCCAGACTGAGCACTACGCACCAGCACGAAATCACATCAGCGAGGCTTCTGGGCCAAAATTCTATTGCGAGATCGAAGCAGAACATCGAGGGAGGGGTGCCTTACGCGCCCACCGATCGGATGAACTTGCACCGCTCAGAAAATCCAGCGCACCGGGCGGTTGACCGCCGTTGCGTATGCCCGGCCTTTGGGATGGCAACCCGCCATCGTTGCGATAGCCTGTCTTGTAGGCTCATGCCTGTGCGACTGAATGAAAATTACCTCCGCTGTGTTTGATGTCAGTGCCCCTGACTTTGCGTCCTGTCCGCAGGAGACCGTCCCCGAATTTGCGCTGATTGGCCGCTCCAACGTCGGAAAGTCTACGCTGCTCAACCGCCTCGCGGAAAAGCGGGACCTGGCGCGCGTGTCCGGCACCCCGGGCTTCACCAAGATGCTCAACTTTTACACGATCAACCGCCGCTGGCGGCTCGTGGACCTGCCCGGCTACGGCTTCGCCAAAACCTCCCAGCAGGAACGGGCGCGCTACACCCGGCTCATAGAGGATTACCTGACCAAAAGGAGCAGCCTCGCCTGCGTGCTGGTGTTGGTTGACTCCTCCATCCCCCCGCAGGCGGCTGATCTGGATTTTGTGCAGTGGATCGGACGGGCGGACCGTCCCTTTGCCCTGGTTTTCACCAAGGAGGACAAGGCCAAGGGCAACAAGGCGCTGGAACATGTCGAGCAGTTCATGCGCACCGTCTCCGAGTGGTTTGAAGAGCCGCCGCTGATGTTTGTGACCTCCGCAAAAAACCAGATTGGAGTGCGGGAATTGCAGCACACCATTGCACAGGCCGCGAGCGGCTCTCCAGACTCCGAACAAGACGAACGATGACACTGGCAGATCTGGGATGGAACGAGGCGTTTGAAGCGGCTTTTGAGCCCCTTCGCCAACAGGGACTCAAGCCGGCGCGCCTCATCCGCGACAACCGTATCACCTACGGGGCCCTTCTCGGCGATGGTGAAGAGCGCGAAGTGGTCATGGGAGGCAAGGTCTACCACGACGCAGCCACCGATGCGGAACTGCCAGCCGTCGGCGACTGGGTCGCGCTCGAGCTGGGTGGGCCCGACGATGAAACGGTCATCCGCGCTAGGCTTCCCCGGCAGACGTGCCTTTCGCGCCGGGCGCCCGGACACAGCGCCGAGGAACAGGTCATCGTGGCCAACGTCAACGTGGTACTGGTGGTCACCGAGCCCGGAGTGGACTTCAACCCGCGGCGCTTGGAGCGTTACTTTGCCATCATTGGCCGCAGCGGAGCGACCCCGGTGGTAGTGGTCAACAAAGCCGACTTGTTTTCAGCGGCCCATAGCAAGGAGGTAGTCGACGCGATCCGCACGCTCAATCCGGACGCCGCGGTGCACCTCACCAGCGCGGAAACCGGGCGCGGTCTGCCGGCCGTGCGCGCCTACTTCAAAACCGGGGTGTCGGTTGCCCTCATCGGCTCCAGCGGCGTGGGCAAATCCGCACTGGTAAACCGACTGCTTGGGGACGAGTACCAGTGGACCGGCGAGGTCAACGAAACCACGGGTAAGGGCCGCCACACCACTTCTGCAAGGGAGCTGATGGTCCTACGCAAGGGCGGGATCCTGGTGGACAATCCGGGGATCAAGGAAGTCCAGATGTGGACGGATGAAGCCACTTTGCGTGAGCACTTTGCCGATATCGAGAACCTCGCCGGACAGTGCAAGTTCTTCGACTGCAAGCACCGCTCCGACGCGGGGTGCGCCATCCGCGCCTCCGTCGAGGCGGGAACCCTGGATCCGGCCCGTTACACCGGCTATATGAAGCTTGATACGGAGATCGAGAAGCTCAGGAACAGCCGGAAAAAACGCCAGATGACCATCGAGCGTCGCTACAAACGCGAAGGCCGTAAGAAGGTGAGAAACCTCTCCGACCGACAAGACTTTGAGCGGGACATCCGGCCCTGGTGACCGGATGCCGTCCCGCTTTCCTTCTACTTTTTATCGAGCTTTTCCTGCTCGAGCGACTTCCGGATCGCCTCGTTGAAGCTTTTGCGGTGCTCCGCTTCGGAGAGTACCGCGCTCTTGGCCTGCCCGGCCTTGTACTCACCGCCCTCCCAGCGCAGGTTTCGGACTTGGGCCTCGGTGGGCTTGGACCACGGCTTTCCTTCCGGCGGGGCCGACTGGCCCGGCTTGCTCCCGCCCAAAGAGGGACTCAGCGCCAGTTCGGTAAGCGTTTGCCAGTTGGCGAGGGGCACCTTGTTTTGGGGATCGTTAGGAACGAGCTCCTCCAGGGAGACCGATACCGTCTGGAATTCGGGCGAGCCCTTCAACTCCCGCACCACATGGTACTGCAGCTTTGGCCCGGCGGAGAATGCCCCCCATTCGTTGCTGGTGACAGACACCACCAGCGAGGCATCCCGAAGCGGATTAACCTCGAAGACCAGCTTCGCGCCATCAGGACCGCGCCACTTGGCGTCCTTGACCTTGCGGGTGGCGGCAGTCCACAGGCCGGGATTGCCCCAGTTGAGACGGTACCAGTCATGCCAGCCGCGCGCCCCATCATCAATCATGCGCTCGACGCGGCCGGTGGCCTTCACCCCAGCCGCCTGCAGTTGCTCCGCGGTGGCATAGACCTCCCTTGAGCTGAGTGTAAAAACGTCCGTATTGCTGCCGCCTGGCGCCTGCGGCAGGTTGCGATACTGCTCGGGCGTGTCGTACTGCACGTTGGCGAATGCGAACAGCGGCTCACCCGTGTCGAGCACAGGAGCGGAGGCCGTCCACCGGTCGCCGCTCTGCACCGGATGGGCGTCGCGCCAGAAGCGGGTGAGCGCATGCGGATCGGTGGAGTAATAGAGGTGCACCGCCTTCACCGGGCGGCTGCTGTCCGGACGCACAACGAGCTCGGGGACGCCATTCTGAGTTTTCAGATTGAGTGCAAGCTGCGGGGTGGCCGGGAGCTGGAGCGCCCCTTTGAGATGCGCCTCAAACCAGAGGTGCTGCGTGATGGCGTGTTCGCTGGAGTGCCTGTGGTTGAAGTGCGGCGACATGCTCAGCCGGAGCAACCCCTCGGGAACGTTGCGCCAGGTGTAGGCCATGTTGTCGATGTGCGCGTGGAAGTCGTTTGTGGGCGACAGCCAGAGCGTCGGCACTGAAATCTGTTCGATGTACGGATTCTCGGAAACCGACCCCAGCTCCAGCGCCGAGATCTTTTGCCGGCGCACGCCGGGAATATCCATCTGGCCCTCCAGCACGTCCCCCGACCCGCCGCACGAGGGCACGGCCGCCTTCACCCGTTTGTCGATCCCGGTGAGGTGGGTGGTCAGGCGACCGCCCATGGAATGGCCGTACACCCCGAGCCGGGCCGGATCCACCTCGGGTTGCTGCTCGAGAAACGTCAGCGCACGCCGGGCGGCGACGACCACCAGCAGCCAGCTGCTGTTACGCGGCGACTCCACCGGATCCAGCGTAAACTCGTCCGGCGCGATCCCGCCCGCGAAGTGGTTGACCTTGTTCCGCTGGGGCGGATGCGTGGCGTCCACCTTGCCCCAGTCGGTGTTGGGCCCCTCGTAAAGACCGTCCTTGCCCATTCGCATGGCGTTGCCACCCCAATTGAGCGACATGCTCGCGTACCCTCTTTTTGCGTCGGTGAGCACCGTTTCAAAGTACGCCGACTGCCCGCCGCCATGCAGATGGAGCAGCCCCGGAAGCTTGGCTGCCCCCTTGGGAAAGGCGTAGAACGCGGCGACCTTGGCTGGGGCGCCCTTGAACACCCCAACTTGGTAACGCAACACCCGGCACACGATCCCATCCTGCTCCCACTCGCGCGTCACCTCGGCTGCGACCGGTTCCCGTCTGGGATCGTATCCCCCCCAGAACTCCGCCAGGTTTTGAGGAGCCTTCCCCTGCCGTAGCGGAGGAAGAGAATCCTGCGCAAACGAGACAACCGCGCTAAATACCAACAGAGAAACCGGAAGGGCTATTTTCATGGAGAGACTTGGATAAAAGCCCTGAGGCTGGCAGGCGCGCGCAGGAAGATCAAACCCACCCTCACCGTGCGCCGTCCCACCCGCAGCCTCTCTAAAAAATCGCCTTAGGCTTGCTGGCGTCGAACAAGGACGAGGAAAGCAAGACCACGGCCTCCTCTCCCCGGTTCTCGCCAAAGTGCACCATCCCCAACGCCTCCACCAGCGAATCGCCGGCCCTGAGTTCCGTCGTCTTTCCTGCTTCCAAGAGCAGCTCCGAGCCGTCCCCCCTCGTCACCTGGGCCTCCCCGCTGACAACCGTGTAAGTCAGAACCCCGGCCATTACCCGTTCGATCTGCATGCCGGGGTGGCTGTGGACGGGCAACTTCGCCTTGGGAGCGATGGTAAAGCGTGTCAGCTCCAGAACCTGCTTCTTGTCTGCGGTGGGATACCCCTTGGCCAACACCTCCCGGACAACAGCCTGCGTGTAGGGATTGGAGGCGGGCCGCTCCTGGCTGCGCACGACAGAGACTCCCATCCCGAGACATGCCAATGCGATAAAAAGTGGAGAGTTTTTAATGATCATGATCTTGGCAGGCACCGTAGCACGGCAGCCGGTTGACCTAGCAAGGCCGCTACATCTGACTCCCCCCTTATGAAGGAAGGAAAGACGACCGGCTCAAGGCAGACCCGCGTGCTGTTGAAATCAGAAGTTCGCAGTAAACGAGACGAGTCGCGGTGAAAAGCATTGGCCAATTGGGGACGATTCAAATCAGCGAAGCAAGGGTCAGCTTTATTTTTGGGCGAGCACCTTTCCGCCCCCTAACAGGGCAAGCGTTTTGGGGTTGTGCACAATATGCCTTCCTGTCGCCTTTTGCCTGCCGCACTCGGACTTCTTGTTTTCGCCACCGAATCTTTTGGGGCGGAAAAGGTGCGTTTTAACAGGGATGTCAGGCCCATTCTTTCGGATACGTGCTTCCACTGTCACGGACCGGATGAAAAGGAGCGCAAGGGAGGACTTCGACTCGATGTGCGGGCCGAAGCCCTCAAACCGGCAAAATCGGGAGCAACGGCCATCGTCCCTGGCAAGCCCGAGCAGAGCGAAATCATCAACCGGATCCACAGCAAGGATGCGGACGAGGTGATGCCGCCTGACACGCTGCACAAAAACCTGACCACCGCCCAAAGGGAGACGTTGAAAAACTGGGTGGCCCAGGGCGCCGAATACGAAGG
>CANJYI010000187.1 GCA_947478975.1 Chthoniobacteraceae bacterium | reverse complement strand
GCAATAACTGGTACCGGTGGTGGGACTCGAACCCACACGGGGATTGCTCCCCAACGGATTTTAAGTCCGTTGCGTCTGCCATTTCGCCACACCGGCTTTTGATCTTCACTCCCCTGCCTACCCAAGAAGACTCAGGCCCAACATCACTCAATACGGAAGGGTACTCCCTTTCAACCCCCGATCGCGAGACCAGCTTCCAATCCTACTTCACTCAGACACTCGAAAACCAACCGCCCCTTGACTCAACGACGCTTCAGATAAGAAACACTCTTCTGTTGAAGCCGTTCACGGCCGGTAGATGCGGTCAAAATAGCCACCGTCGGCGAAATGGATCCTCTGGGCGTTCGCCCAGCCTCCAAATGCCGCGTCAATGCTCACTATCGTGGCGATGCGCGGAAACTGCGCGCCGTACTTGCTCCACGCAGCCTCGGCACGGGGGCGGTAAAAGTGCTTACCCGCCAAATCCTGCCCCTCCTCGCTGTACAGGTAGGTCAGGTAGGCTTCAGCCAGGTCGCCTGTCTTTTTGAGCTTCACGTACTTGTCCACCACCGCCACCGGGGGTTCGGCAAGGATGCTCACCGATGGCGCGACCAGCTCCACCTTGTCGGCGCCAAACTCCTTGAGCGCCAAAAACGCCTCATTTTCCCAGGTGAGTAACACGTCTCCAATCTGGCGTTGCACAAAGGTTGTCGTCGATCCGCGCGCACCGCTGTCGAGGACCGGGACGTTCTTGTACAGTCGGGTGACAAAATCCGGCACACCAGCATTGTCCTTGCCGAAGATTTTTTCCGCGTAAGCCCACGCGGCAAGGTAGTTCCAGCGCGCCCCACCCGAGGTCTTCGGATTAGGGGTGATCACCTGCACTCCGGACTTTACCAAGTCGTCCCAATCCTTGATGCCCTTCGGGTTGCCCTTGCGCACCAGAAAGACGATTGTGGAGGTGTAGGGAGAGCTGTTGTCGGGAAGCCGCTTTGCCCAGTCGACAGGAAGTAAGCGGGCCTGCTGGCTGAGTGCGTCAATGTCGGCGCCCAGAGCGAGGGTGACGACGTCGGCGCGAAGGCCGTCGATCACCGAGCGGGCCTGCTTTCCGGAGCCACCGTGGGACTGCTTGATGCTCACGCTCTCGCCTGTTTTTGCCTTCCAATGTAGGACGAAGGCGGCGTTGAAATCAGAGTAAAACTCGCGAGTCGGGTCGTAGGAAACGTTGAGAAGATCGCGAGCGGCAAAAGCTTGGGGGGCGGCAAAGCACAGGAAAAGGACGAGACGTAGACAAAGGTGCATAAAACGGATTCGAAAGAGCCATGAGGGTACGAACTGCGGACAGCCGATTGAAAGATGTTAGGGCAAAACACCCGAGTCAAACTTGACCGGTCAAACATTAAAAAAGATCCCCACCCTGCTTGTGTAAATTAGAATCATCCATCCTCCTTGGCACATTCTTCTGGCAAAATATAAGCCCGTGGATGGGTAAATCGCCTGCTTCCGCGTCGAAACGGCACTTTGGGTTTGCATCAAACCCCCATGACAAGGACGTTAAACGGTCTGACACGTCATATGAGTTCTTCCCGCAGAGTAGTGATCACTGGAATGGGGACCGTGAGTCCCGTGGGTTCGGATCTCCGCACCTTTTGGGACAACCTTACCCACGGCCGGAGCGGCATTGGGCGGGTGACCCTTTTTGATGTTACCGGATACGACTGCCAAATTGGCGGCGAGGTGAAAGGCTTCGAGCCCGCAGCCTGGTTTAACGTGCCAAAGGACGCGCGGCGCGCCGACCGCTACGCCCAACTGGCGATGGCTGCGGCCAAGTTGGCGATGGCCGACGCGGGACTGGACGGACCAGGTGGAGATCCCGAGCGGTTTGGGGTGATTATCGGTTCGGGAATTGGCGGGCTGAAGTCGCTGGAGGACCAGCATACGAATTTGATCACAAAGGGGCCGGGTCGGATTTCCCCGATGATGATCCCCATGATGATCTCCAACATGGGGAGCGGACTGGTCTCTATGGAGTACGGGCTGCAGGGTCCCAACTTCGCACCCGTTTCGGCCTGTGCGACCTCTGCGCATGCGATCGGCGAAGCCTGGCGCATGATCCGCGACGGAGACGCCGATGCATTTTTGGCAGGGGGCTCGGAGGCGGCAGTGGTCCCGTTGGGCCTCGGCGGTTTCAGCGCAATGAAGGCGCTCTCGACCCGAAATGACGCGCCGGAAAAGGCTTCGCGCCCGTTCGACCGCGACCGGGACGGTTTTGTGATGGGCGAAGGCGCAGGGGTCCTCGTGCTCGAAAGTTTGGAACGCGCCAAGGCGCGCGGGGCACGGATCTATGGGGAAATCATCGGCTACGGCTTGACTGCCGACGCCTACCACATGACCTCGCCGCCCGAAAACGGCGAGGGAGCCCAGCGCTGCATGCGGATGGCGCTGCGGAAGGCGGGGATCTCTGCCGAAGAAATCGACTACGTCAACGCACATGGCACATCCACACCGGTTGGGGATATGTGCGAGGTGCGCGCACTCAAAGCGGTTTTCGGAGAGCACGCAAAAAAGCTATCGGTGTCGTCGACCAAATCCATGACGGGCCACCTGCTCGGGGCAGCCGGGGCGGTGGAAAGCATCGCCTGCACCCTGGCGATCAACCACGGCGTGATTCCCCCGACAATCAATCTGGACAACCCGGACGTGGGCTGTGATTTGGACTTCACGGCGCACACCGCCCGGGAGCGAAAGGTCACCACCTGCCTCAACAACAGCTTCGGCTTCGGCGGGCACAACGCCTCGCTTGTGCTGCGCTCTTTCATCGGCTAGCCGACCGAGCAGAGCAGGCCCGAAAGGCCCGTTTTCTTTCCAACACCACCCCACCTCCCCCTTTTCACACGAGGAAGCGCCCACGAATGGGGTGCCGCCTCCTCACCGCCCTTCCATCCCAAATGAGCTCTGACACCCCGGCTTCCAAGCCACTGGCCGCCAACGAAAACATCAAATCAGCCTCCAATTTCCTGCGCGGCAGCCTGGTGGCTGACCTGCAGGACACCTCCACCGGGGCGATTTCCGAAGACAACGGCCAGCTCACCAAGTTCCACGGCCTTTACATGCAGGACGACCGCGACCTGCGGAATGCCCTTAAAAAGGAAGGCAAGGAAAAGGCCTTCTCGTTCATGCTCCGGGTGCGGTTGCCCGCGGGCGTGGCGACACCGGCACAATGGCTGGTTCTCGACACTTTGGCCGGGGAACTGGCCTCCCCTTCCCTGCGTTTGACCACTAGGCAGACCTTCCAGTTCCACGGGATTCTCAAGGGCAACGTGAAGCCTTTGGTCCAGCGAATGCACCAGGCGCTGCTCGACTCCATCGCGGCTTGTGGCGACGTGAACCGCAACGTCATGGCGCCCCCAAATCCGGAGCAGTCGGCGCATCTGCAGCGGGTCTATGACGACGCGCGCGGATGGAGCGAGTTTGCTCTGCCGCGCACACGCGCCTACCACGAAATCTGGCTCGACGACGAACTGGTCGCCGGCGGCGAACCCGAGTCCGAGCCGATGTACGGGCCGACCTATCTGCCTCGCAAGTTCAAGACCGGCTTTGTGCTGCCCCCTTCCAACGACGTGGACGTGTACTCGCAGGACCTCGGCTTTATCGCCATTGTCGAGAACGGCGCACTGGCTGGATACAACGTTACCGTCGGGGGCGGCCTCGGCATGAGTCACGGCAACGCGGAAACCTTTCCCCGCCTGGCGGACACGCTCGGATTCATCGGGGCTGAACACGTCAATGTCATCGGGCAGGCCGTGCTGGAAACCCAGCGCGACTACGGTGACCGCACCAACCGGAAACACGCCCGCCTCAAGTACACAATCGAGGACCGTGGGGTGGACTGGTTCAAGGCGGAGGTGGAGCGCCGCGCCGGAATGCAGTTTGGACCGGCTCGGGAGGTTCATTTCAATACAATCGAGGACGCCCACGGCTGGCACCACTGCGCCGATGGAAACTGGTTCTACGGCCTCCACATCCTGAGCGGCCGGATCAAGGACGAGGCTGGCTGGCCGATGAAAACCGCTCTTCGCGAAATCGCGCAGATCCACACGGGCGACTTCCGGCTGACTCCCTCGCAGAACGTCACCATTTCAGGGATCACTCCCGCGCAGAAGCCGCTTATCGAGGCCATCCTGGCCAAACACGGCCTGGCCGCGGAAAACGAGCGCTCCCGCTTGCGCCTCAACGCGCTTTCGTGCGTGGCGCTCCCCACGTGCGGCCTTGCCCTCGCCGAAAGCGAGCGCATGCTTCCCGACTTGCTCGCCCGGCTGGAGCCAGTCTTTGCAGAGGTCGGACTGCGCAACGACGCGGTGAGCCTGCGCGTTACCGGTTGCCCCAACGGTTGCGCCCGCCCCTATCTCGCGGAGATCGGCTTTGTGGGCCGCGCGCCGAACAAGTACGCGCTCTACCTGGGGGCGAAGTACGACGGCAGCCGCCTCAACCGGCTTGTTTCGCCCAGCATTAATGTGGAGGACGCAGTCAAATTATTGACCCCCATCATCCACCGTTACGCCGCCGAACGCCATCCGGGCGAGGGGTTCGGGGACTTCTGCGACCGCGCGGTGCTTCCGGCGGACGCAACCTTCCACAGCGTCGGCACGGTCGCAGGCGCGACCCCCGCGGCGTAGCGGGAAGCGTCCTTCAAGCGCCCCCATCCAGAGAGCAACAGCGACAGCCAGATTTCCATGAGCCAGCCCCAATCCGCAATCACCCCCGACCGAGCGACAGACTTTTCCGAATGGTACCAGCAGGTGGTGAAGGCCGCCGAACTGGCCGAGGCTTCGGACGTGCGGGGATGCATGGTGATCCGGCCGTGGGGCTACGGCATCTGGGAGAACATGCAGCACGCATTGGACGCGATGTTCAAGGCGACCGGGCACAAAAACGCGTACTTCCCTCTGTTCATTCCGCTCTCCTACCTGGCCAAGGAGGCCCAGCACGTCGAGGGGTTTGCGAAGGAGTGCGCCGTGGTCACCCACCACAGGCTGGAAGCGGCTCCCGGAGGAGGGCTGCGTCCGGCTCCCAGCGCGGAGCTTGCCGAGCCTCTGGTCATCCGCCCCACCAGCGAAACCATTATTGGCGCCACCTACGCCAAGTGGGTGCAAAGCTACAGAGACCTGCCCATCCTCATTAACCAGTGGGCGAATGTTGTGCGCTGGGAGATGCGCCCCCGGGTGTTTTTGCGCACGGCGGAGTTTTTGTGGCAAGAGGGCCACACCGCGCACGAGACCGAAGCCGAGGCGTTGGAGGAAACACACAAGATGCTCGGTGTCTACTCGACCTTTGCGAGGGAACACCTGGCGCTGCCCGTTTACACCGGCGAAAAAAGCGCGGGCGAGCGGTTCCCCGGCGCGGTGCAGACCCTTTGTATCGAGGCCATGGTGCAGGACCGCAAGGCGATCCAGGCTGGCACCTCACACTTTCTGGGACAGAACTTCGCGAAGGCCAGCGGCATCAAATTTTTGTCGCGCACCAACACTCAGGAATTCGCATGGACGACCAGTTGGGGTGTGAGTACCCGGCTGATTGGCACGCTGATCATGGCGCACGGGGACGACGACGGCGTGATTCTGCCGCCGCGCGTTGCCACGGCGCATGTGGTGATTCTACCCGTGGTTCCGAAGGAGGAAACCCGTGCCGCGGTACTGGACGCAGCCTACAAACTGGCCGCCGAGCTGCGCGCATTGCGTTACCACGAGGAACCGTTGCGTGTGGAAGTCGATGCACGCGACCTCAACGGGGGCACAAAGAACTGGGAATGGATCAAGAAGGGCGTGCCGCTCCGAGTGGAGCTCGGACCGCGGGACTTGGAAAAAGGCAGCGTGGCGGTGGCGCGGCGCGACCGCGGCCACAAGGACCGCCAGTTTCCGGCGGCGGCAGATTTCACGGCGGGAGCCTGCGGCTTGCTGGACGAGAT
>CANJYI010000186.1 GCA_947478975.1 Chthoniobacteraceae bacterium | reverse complement strand
GCAAGGGGAGGAGTCCCCTTGGAGCGAGGCGGCCACCTGGAGGGCGGGTTTGAATGCGCCCGAAAACTGGGTGGGCGCCTGGATTTCAGCAAAAGACGAGTCCCAGCTCCACAAGGACCGCGACTCTCTTTATCTGCCTCCGGCGCACTATTTCCGGACCGAATTTGAAATCGCCAAGCCGATCCGGCGCGCCACCGCGTACGTCAGTGCGCTGGGGTTGGCAGAGCTACACCTCAACGGGAAACGCGCCTCGGAGTCATCCTTTCTTCCCGGCTGGTCGGACTACAGCAAGCGCGCCTACTACCGCGCTCTGGACGTAACTTCCCTACTCAAGCCCGGGCCGAACGCCTTTGGCGCGGTTCTCGCGGAGGGCTGGTATTCTGGCTACGTCGGCTATGGGCTGCTCGTCGGGTACGGGCCGCACAAAGTGGGGCGCTCCATGTACGGTAAGACGCCTGCGCTGCTGGCGCAGATTCAGGTCGAATTTGAGGACGGCACCAAAAAGACAATCGGCACCGGCAAAAACTGGAAGGTCACCCAAGAGGGCCCCCTGCGTGAAGCCGACCTGCTCATGGGCGAGGCCTACGACGCCCGGCGTGAACTTGCCGGTTGGGACACCTCGGGCTTTGACGCCGCCCGCTGGTCAAACGCCATCCCCGCGGAAGCCAACGGCAGCGTAAAGGCCCCCTTCTTCGACAACTGCGGAGAGCGCGAAGTCGAACTGGGTTTCCGCGCGCCGGCCAAGCTCCAAGCCTACCCCGCCCAACCGGTGCAGGTGACCGAGGAGCTGCCCGTCAAAAAAATCACCGAACCAGCCCCGGGCACTTACCTCTTTGATTTTGGCACCAACTTTGCCGGTGTGGTGCGCCTCAAGGTGAAGGGACCCGCCGGCACCAAAGTCCAGCTCCGGTACGGTGAAATGCTCCATCCTGACGGCAGGCTCATGACGGAAAACCTCCGAAAGGCACGCGCCACGGATTTTTACACGCTCAAGGGCGCCCCTGAAGGCGAGCAATGGAGTCCCCGGTTTACCTACCACGGCTTCCAGTATTGCGAAGTCACGGGCCTTTCGGAAAAGCCCACCGAGGAGACGCTGCGCGGCCTGGTGCTCCAGTCCGCCACGCCCATGACCAGCAGCTTTGAGTGCTCGGATCCTGTGGTGAACCAGCTCTTCGCCAACATTGTGCGGACCCAGCGTTCCAACTTTCTGGAGATCCCCACGGACTGCCCCCAGCGCGACGAACGCCTCGGCTGGATGGGCGACGCCCAAATCTATGTGCGCTCGGCCACCTACAACGCCGATGTCGCCGCCTTTTTCACCAAGTGGCTCGATGACGTCGAAGAAAGCCAGCGCTCCTTTGGCGCCTATCCCGACTACGCCCCCTACCCGATGGGTCACGGGGAGGCCGGCAAAACCTTTGGGACCGCCTGGACCGACGCCGGCATCATCTGCCCCCACACCATCTGGAAGGTGTACGGCGACACCCGCCTGATTGAACGACACTGGGACTCGATGGTGCGCTTTCTCTCCTTCCGGCAGGCCGCCAGCCCTTCGTTTCAGGGCGTTTCCATCGGCAACGCCTGGGGCGACTGGCTCAACCTGAAGGACCCCACGCCGATCGAACTCATTGACGCGGCCTACTACGCCCACTCCGCACAACTAATGTCTGAGATGGCCGGGGCCATCCAACGGGACAGCGCGACTCTGCAATACCGCGAAATCGCGGAAAACGTAAAACGGGCCTTTGTGGAGAAATACGTGCAAAAGGACGGCACGCTCAAGGAGGCCTCCCAGACGGCCTGCGTTCTGGCGCTGCAATTCGATCTGCTACCCGCAACAGGCCGCGCCGCCGTCACCAGGCAACTCGTCAAGCTGATCGAGGGAAACGGGAACCGGATGGCGACAGGCTTTCTCGGCACCAAATCGCTCCTGCCGGCCCTGACTGCGAATGGAAAGCAGGCCCTGGCCATGCGCCTTTTCCAGAGCCGCGAGTTTCCCTCCTGGGGCTACCCCGTAGTCAACGGCGCCACCTCCGTGTGGGAACGCTGGGACAGCTACACCAAGGAGAACGCCTTCGGCGGCGCCAACAACGCGGCAATGAATTCCTTCAGCCACTATTCCTTCGGGGCGGTGGTCCAGTGGATGTTCCAGTCGCTAGCCGGGATCGACACAGACGGGCCGGGGTACCGGAAGATCTTGCTCAAACCCATCGGCTCACTCGCGCAGGCAAACGGCTCCCAATCGCCCCTTAACTGGGTCAAAGCCTCCTATGCTTCGCCCTCGGGGCTGATCAAAACCGCCTGGAGCGTCCACGACCGGAAGTTTGAGTACCATGCGGACATTCCCCCGAACACCACCGCAACCCTGTACCTGCCCTCACGACCAACCGAGACGGTGAGCGTCAACGGCAAGCCGCTCGAAGGGGCGGTGGGTGTCCGCTTTCTCCGTTTTGAAGAGGGCCTGGCGGTGTGCACTCTGGAGCCCGGCAGTTACGAGATCATCTCGCAGTTTGCGGAATGATATTTCTTATGCCCGTGTTCCCGGCCGCCCTCATGCATGAACCGGCCTTGGGAGCGTTAATCCCCCCGCAGCAGCCAGCCCAACCCTAGGCTGGACGCGTGCCGCCGCTGGATTACCCTGCATTCCACAAATGTTTTCGCTGCTCTCCAACAAACTCCAAGACGTGTTCAAAAACCTGCGCGGGCAGGGAAGAATCACCGAGGCCAATGTGCAGGAAGCCATGCGCGAAGTCCGCATGGCTCTGCTTGAGGCGGACGTGGAGTTCAGCGTCGCCAAAAACTTCATCGCGCGCGTCCGCGAAAAGGCTCTGGGAGAGGACGTCCTCCGCTCCGTCACCCCGGGCCAGCAGATCGTCAAAATCTTCCACGATGAGCTAACCGCCCTCCTTGGAGGGAACGAATCCCCGCTCAACCTCGAGGCCCCAGGACGCATTTTGATCGTGGGACTCAACGGCGCAGGGAAAACCACCTCCAGCGCCAAGCTCGCCAACTGGCTCAAAAAACAGGGCCGTCATCCCCTGCTCATGGCCTGCGACTTGTACCGGCCCGCGGCGATCGAACAGCTGGCGACCTTGGGAATGCAAATCAAAGTCCCCGTCTTCCGCCCGCAACCGGGCGAACAAGACGTCCTCAAGGTGGCGCAGCAGGCGGCAGAGTGGGCAACGACCCAAGCGGGCAACGTCCAAATTTACGACACCGCTGGGAGACAGGAAGTCGACGAGGCACTTCTCGAGGAAGTGCGGCGGGTAAAGGAGTGGCTGCAACCGCAGGAGACCTTGTTGGTGGTGGACGCGGCGACGGGCCAGCAGGCCGTAAGCGTGGCCAAGCGCTTCCACGAAGTCCTGAACATCACCGGCATCATTCTCACCAAACTGGACGGGGATGCCAGAGGCGGTGCTGCGCTTTCAATGAGGGAAGTCACCCAGCAGCCGATCAAGTTCGCGGGTGTGGGCGAAAAGCTCGACCAGTTCGAACCGTTCCATCCCGACCGATTGGCCGGGCGGATTCTGGGCATGGGCGACATCGTCAGCCTTGTGGAGCGGGCGGCGGATGCGATTTCGGAGGAGGACGCCAAGCGGATGGAGGATCGGATCCGGCGCGCGGAATTCGACTTCAACGACTTTCTGGAACAGTTCAAAATGATGCGTCGGCTGGGCCCCCTCGAAAATATCCTTGCGATGCTGCCTGGGATGGATAAGTTGAAGGACTTTTCCGTTGATGAAAAGCAGCTCAAGCGAACTGAGGCAATAGTGCTCTCGATGACGCTCGAGGAGCGGGGCAACCCGGACCTTCTCAACTCGCGCCGTCGCCAGCGGATTGCACGTGGGAGCGGCGCTTCAGTAACGGATGTGAATGATCTGGTGCACCGCTTTGGGGCGATGCGCAAGATGATGAAAAATATGGGGCAGTTTAAGAAGATGTTCGCCAAGGGACAGCGTCCAAAACTCCGCTAGTTTTTCGCAGTCCGCACCCAACTTAGCTTCCCCTTTCCAGTCCGTTCCTTTACCTTTCATACCGCACTATTTATGTCAGTCTCCATCCGTCTCCGCCGCGAAGGCACCACCAACAGCCCCTACTACAAGATCGTTGTCGCCGACTCCCGCAGCCCGCGGGATGGTAAGTTCATCGAGATCATCGGCAACTACGACCCCAAGAAGGCTGGCCAAAACGCCAAGCTTGATCTGGCTCGCGTCGATTACTGGGTCAGCAACGGCGCACAACCTTCAGAAACCGTCGCAAGCATCATCCGCAACCTTCGCCATGCCGCGAAAACTGCGGAGCTCCAGACGGCTTCCGCCTAGTCCGCATTCCGGCTTGGCGCTCCGCAAAAAGAGCCCAGTGCCTGTTTGAAAAGTCGTTCCCCGACCGCTCGCTCTGCTGCATCTTTTTACAGCAAAAGGGCTTGATCTGGGAAATCCGGCAATCATTTTGACGGTCGCATTACACTCGTAATGCGACCGTTCTTTTGTTTTAAGCAATTCCTCTCTCCCGCCATGCAAACCTTCCTGGAATACGTGCTCAAAAACTTGGTGGACAACCCGGCTGCAGTCGCAGTGGTGCGCTCCCAGAAAAACGGCCACGCGCTCTTCGAGATCCGAGTCGGTCCGGGGGACATGGGAAAAGTCGTGGGCAAACAAGGCCAAACGATAGACGCCATCCGGAGCCTCGCAGCAGCAGCAGCAGCGAAGTACGGCGAACAGGTTGAAATCGAGCTTCTCGAAGACCGCCCGCAGCAGCCTCCACGGCCCGCCGCCGTTTAGGCGCACCACCTAAGTTGGTTTTCGTTGGGTTTCCCGCCCACGCGCAGGGGAACCGCCGCTTTTGGTCGAAAAGACCGCGTCAAGCTCACCCCATCCACCCCCGTGGCGGTACGAAAAATGCCGCTCAGCTCCGTTTTGCAGCGAGCACAGACTCGATTTTTCCAAGGGGCAGCGTGTTGACCACATCACCGGGAGTCAGCCACCCCTTCCGGGCGATGCCAATGCCGTTCCATAGATACTGGAGCTGGTCAGTGTGGTGGGCATCCGGATTGATCGAGCAGCGCACCCCCTTTTGCTTGGCCAGTGGCCACCACCGCCAGTCCATATCGAGGCGCCGGGGATTGGCGTTGAGCTCGATGATCGTTCCTGTGGCAGCGGCCGCTTCGATGATGGCCGGGATATCGAGCGCGTACGCCTCACGAGAGAGGAGAAGGCGGCCGGTCATGTGGCCGAGCATGGTAACATAGGGGCTCGAGATCGCCTTGATGATCCGGGCGGTCATTTCCGCCTGCGGTTGCGTGAAGGAAGCATGCACCGAGGCGACCACATAGTCCAACTGGGCGAGGACTTCGTCGGGATAGTCGAGCGAGCCATCCTTCAGAATGTCGCACTCCACACCGGCGAAAAGTCGGAAGTCCGGAGCAAATTCCTCGTTGAGCTCCCGGATGCGGGCGACTTGCTCCAAGAGCCTCAGCGCATCAAGGCCGTGCGCCTGAAAGGACGACACCGAGTGGTCGGAGATGCCCAAGTATTGGAGGCCGAGATCCATCGCTGCCTCGGCCATCTCCTCAAGAGTGGAACGGCCGTCGCTTGCCGTCGTATGGTTATGAAAGGTGCCGCGCAGGTTTTGAAGCTCAATGAGGCGGGGCAGTGTGTGGGACTCCGCCGCAGCGATTTCCCCCCTGTCTTCGCGCAGTTCCGGCTCGATGTAGTCGAGCCCCAGGGCCCGATAAATATCGGCCTCAGTGTGGATGGGGGGAACAGGGGCTGGTGTCTGGCGCGCCTTTTCATCCGGCCCCAACCGGTATTCATTCAGCGTCCACCCCCTGGCCAGCGCGCGGGACCGCAGTGCGATATTGTGCTCCTTCGAACCTGTAAAATAATTCAGCGCGCTCGGAAACTCCTCGGGCGTCACCACACGCAAATCGGCCTGCACTCCTATTTTGAGCCG
>CANJYI010000185.1 GCA_947478975.1 Chthoniobacteraceae bacterium | reverse complement strand
GGAGTACTCTGAAGATAGCCCCGCAATCCTTCCAGAGCGCCTGCCTTAACGAATGCATCGCTATTTACCAACGCAATAAACTCCCCCGTCGTGGAGGCCGCTCCGAGATTGTTGGCCGCGCCAAAACCCAAGTTCCGATCCGCGCAAATCACCTGTACGGAGCTTTCTACACCTTGTGCGAATTGCTTGAGGGCGCAGACGGACCCATCGCTGGAGGCGTTGTCCACCACGCACACCTCTGTCCCCGCCGGCAAGTCTCCTTGCAAGGACTCCAGGCACTGCAGAGTCAGCGCCTTCGTATTGTAACTGACCACCACCACGCTCATAAGCCCCGCTCTTTCCATTGCACTCTCCTCCCGCCCGGCTCCGGATTTCCTCAGCCGTGAGCGAAATACTAGCCTCCCCCGCTTGCACACATGTCCGGCTGCCCCACAGGCATTTCAGCACGCCCCAAGGTGCGCCTGGTTCCCGGCTGGGTTCTGGTGCGCCGCATTGGGCTGCGTGCCATCCACCCTTCCTGCCGGAAAACCTCAAGCAAGTCGTCCGCCCGCGCCCTCCAGGAATGCCGGGCCGCTTCCCGCATCCGCACCCCTACCAGACGACCATCCTCCAACAGCGCTTTTTCGCATGCACCCAGAAAATCTGCGCCCCCCTTTCCCAAATGAAACAAGTGCGAGTAGTCCCGGAAGCCAGCCACAGGAGTCGCTGCGACCGGCTTGCCGCTGGCCAGATACTCCCACAACTTGATCGGGTTGAGGCTTTCGGTAAAGGGCGTGCAAAGGTGGGGCAGGATGCACACATCGAACGATTCAAGCACCTGCGGCACCTCCTTATAATTTACCGCGGGCCTCAGCTCGATGTTGGACGACGCATTCAGGCGGACCCGCTCCGCCGCCGTCAGCAGATCCGGCCCGCAAAGCACCACCCGATCGGAGAGCCGCCGCTGAGCAAGGGTGGTGATCAGCTCCAAGTCCAGCCTGTCGCTGTGCAATGTTCCGAGATATCCAAAAGTTTTGGGCCCCGCACCGCTCCGGCTGCCGGTTTGGTCCGCCCCTTGGCCATAGCGCGCCGCGTCGACTCCGTTGGGCACGCGCACCAGCTTCCGGCAGGAGGGCTTGCGCGAGCGTTCCAAAGCCTCGGAGCAGACCACGACAAGGTCGGCCTTTTTACAAAGGGCCGTGTCGGCCGCCCGAATCCGCTCCCGCTCTGGCGCAGGGATCGAGGACATGAGCGTCCAGTCGTCGGTTACATCATAAATCACAGCACGCTCCCCCAGCCTGCCAACGAGGGGCGCGGCAAAATGGTCGTTGATCCAGAGGAGCGGATTGCGCAAGCCCGCGCGTTGCGATGCTCTTCGGATTTCAGCCAGAAGCACCTGCTGGTTAAGCCAACGGCCCGGAGGCAGCGAGTTGGGCAGCAGTTTGAGGGGATTCAGGATAGTCAAACCCGGCAGTTCCTCGACTTTTTGCTGGGCGGGTTGAGAAAAGACGCTGCTGTCCCCTTTCCTCAGGGAGTGGGAGACGTCGCGGGAACGCCCCACAAAAAGCAGGCGCATCCCCGGAAAGCGGCGCAGCCACTCCGCACACAAAAACTGGTTGCGCCTCCAGACCCCGTCCCAATTTTCGAGCGAAATAAAAATCAAGTCCCTCATGAATGCCCTCCTGCCAGCGCCTGTGATGCCTTGTAAACTGAATGAACCGCCGCCTTCATGTTTTGACTCATGGACGGAATCCGTCCGCCCACCACTCGAGCCGCACTTGCAAAAACGGATTCCCGGCGATTGCCTCACTTGGCAAACACGCCCTCACAAACTCTCTTCGGAAATGCCCCCCCTTCTGGTTTGATTAAAGTGCCGGGGCCCCAAGCCGCTTTGCTCCTCATCAGAAGCAATCCCGCGGACGGGCCGCGCACCTTTCTTTGGCCCACTTCATTCAAAACATCCCCATGCGCCTTTTTCGACTGCTGCTCGCACTGACAGCCCTGCTCTGCACGGGCGCCCCCGCCTCGGCCCAATTCTTTGCAGGACCGCCCAAGGCAGCGCCAAGCTTGGTTGCGGATAGCGAGGCTGTGGAACCCGGCCGCGCCTTTACCGTAGGCATCCGCTTCAAACTGGAAGAGGGCTGGCACTTGTACTGGCGCTTTCCGGGAGACTCAGGCGCCGCACCTCAGGTGGAGTGGCAGTTGCCACCAGGCTTCGAGGCGGGTCCAATTCAATGGCCTCTGCCCCACCTGCTCCGTGCCGAAGGCGACTTGTTCACCAATGTGTACGAGGAGGAATTGTTGCTCCCGGTGGAGATCCGGCCTCCGAGCGTGCTGCCGGCGGCTCCCTTCGTTCTCAAAGCAAAGCTGAAATGGTACGTCTGTAAGGAGACCTGCCTGCCCGGCGGGGAGGAGGTTTCTCTTGAGATGGCCGCAGGCAAAGCGACGGCCTCGAACGGGGAGCTCTTCTCCCTTTGGAAAAGCCGACTACCAGAGGCGGGGCCTGCTCCCTTCGACTCCGCGTGGAAAAGGACCCCTGAGGGCTGGCAGGTGACGATCAAAGGGACCGGCATCACCGACAAGACGGAGCTTTTTGCGATTCCCCCAACCGGTCTAGGCGCAGAACACCCCGAGCTGCTGAGTTCTAAAGCAGGGGAAATTACTTTCAAAGTAAGAGCTCCTGAGGCCTCCCTTTCAGCAAAGGGATGGCGGGGGTTGGTTGTATTGAATGCAGGCGATGGAACGCGCAAGGGATGGGAGGTACCGGAAACGGGAGGCTCCTCCGGTGCACCGACAAACGAGGCTCCCGCCGGCCAAGAGATGCCTGAGGGCGGGCTTGCTGGAGTGCTTTGGGCAGCCTTTCTGGGAGGCCTTCTCCTCAACTTAATGCCCTGCGTGCTTCCGGTAATCGCTCTCAAAATTCTCGGCTTCACTCAGCAGGCGGGCCAGGAGCCAAAGCGGGTATTCCGGCTGGGCCTTTCTTTCTGCGCGGGTGTCTTCGCCTTTTTTCTGGCCCTCGCAGGGGCGGTGATTGGGTTGAAGGCCGCAGGCTCAGGTCTGAACTGGGGGTTCCAGTTTCAAAACCCCTGGATTTTAGCGGGCCTCATCAGCGCGGTGTTTGTATTCGGGCTCAACCTCATCGGCGTCTTTGAGATCACCCTTTCCGGTGGGACCAACGCCGCGCTGAGCTCCCTTGCAGGAAAGCAGGGTCACGGCGGCGCGTTTATGCACGGCGCATTCACCACCCTTCTGGGGACCTCCTGCACCGCCCCCTATTTGGGAGTCACCCTCGGATTTGCCATGAGCCAACCGGCGCCCTTGGTCATCGCCATTTTTCTCACGATCGCGGCGGGAATGAGCCTCCCCTACCTGGTGCTGACCTCCAACACGACACTGCTGAAATTTCTGCCGAAACCCGGTCTCTGGATGGAGCGACTCAAGCAGTTGATGGGTTTCATCATGCTGGCCGTGGCTGCCTGGCTTCTGGGGGTGCTCGGAAATGCACGCGGATTGGACGCTATTTCCGGCGCCTGCGCCTTCCTGCTTGTGCTGGGTTTTTGCTGCTGGCTGCTCGGAATTCTCCGCAACCGGGCTGTCGCGCTTTTGCTTGCACTGCTTCTGGCGGCGGGCGGTTTTTTCCTGTTCCTGTATGCGCCCCTGCGCACGAGCCCTGCGAGCGTCCGCGCCGCAAGTGCCGAGGGCTGGGAGCCCTTCTCTCCGGAACGCCTGCTGGCAGAGCGGGCCGCCGGCCGACCCGTGTTCGTGGATTTCACCGCGGACTGGTGTGTGAACTGCAAGGTCAATGAGCGTGTCGCGCTCGCGCGCCCTGAGGTGCTCGCCGCTTTTGAAAAGCGCGGCGTGGTAAAGCTCAAGGCGGACTGGACCTCGGACGACCCGGTAGTGACTGCGGAGCTCAAAAAGTTTGGCAGAGCCAGCGTCCCGTTTTACCTACTCTATCTGCCTGGCACGGCGGAACCACAGGTACTTCCCTCGCTGCTGACTCCCGGGATTGTGCTGAACGCTTTGGAAGCGCTTCCCGTTAAATAGAGGAAGTCTGAGCCACCCTTGCTCCGGCCCGGCCTCGATTCATTGGGAAAGGGAGGTGAGGCGGGGTATGCAGGCGATTATTGAAGGGATACAGGCAAGTCAGCAGGTGACTGGAAGGAGCGGAGCGGCACACCGATTGCATTCGGCGATTGATCCGGAAGAGGGGCTTTTTTTGGAGCGCATTGTCAGCTCGGATCAGTCAGTGAAGCGCACTCTGGAAGTGGGCTGCGCGTACGGGCTGTCCTCTTTGCATATCTGCAAGGGCCTGCAGGGGCGACCGGGCGCGAAGCACACTATTTTGGATCCGTTCCAGAACTCGCAGTGGGACGGAGCGGGAATCCGCAATTTGGAAGAGGCCGGCGTGGACTATTTTGAGTGGATCGAGGAGCTTTCGGAAGTCGCTCTGCCCCGCCTGCTGGAGGAGCACGAGGGGCGGTACGATCTGGTGTTTGTGGACGGGTGGCACACGCTCGACCACACCCTGCTGGATTGCTTCTACGCGACGCGCCTGCTCCGGACAGGCGGTTACCTTGTGGTGGATGACATCGTGCTGCCGCCTGTGCGCAAGGCGATTCATTACCTTGCTCAGTATCCTTGCTACCGGACGTTCAGCACCCTTTCAGGAAGGCAGTCGCCCACGCTGAAGCTACGGTTGCTGCGGGCACTCGCAGGTGCGTTGCCTGCACAAAGCCGCAGCTCGCTGCTGCATCCGGATCTGGAGCACCGACTGTTTGGCGACCGCACGGTTCGGATGCTGGCCCTCCAGAAAGTGTGTGCCGACACGCGCAACTGGGACTGGTACCCGTCTCGATTTTAAGGACGTCCCCCGCGGGGACTGCTCGGAATTGGCGCTGCGCGATTGACGGGGGACGCCTGGGAGGACACCGATAGGGGCTGCCCATGCACCCCGCCGAATTGTTCACCTTCGCTTTGATTTTAATGCCAGCCTATCTTTTGGGCTCGGTTCCCTTCGGCCTCCTCATCGGACGCCTTGGAGGAATTGATGTGCGTGAGCATGGCAGCGGAAACATCGGCGCCACCAACGTGTGGCGAGTGCTGGGCCCGAAATGGGGCGGCACCACCTTCCTGCTGGATGCGGGAAAAGGGTTCGCAGCGGTGCGCCTTGCCGAGAACATCGCCTGGGCGCGGGTGCCACAACCGGTGCCGGAAGACTACCTCGCCTATGCGGCTGTTTTTGCAGCCTTGGCCTGCATTCTGGGGCACACGTTTCCAGTGTGGCTCAAGTTTAAGGGAGGCAAGGGCGTCGCCACTTCCCTGGGGGTTCTCCTCGCAGTGATGCCTCCCATTGCGACCGGCATCGTGCTCGCGGTGTGGGTGGTCGCCTTTGGCCTTTCACGTTACGTTTCTTTGGCGTCCATCCTTGCCGCTCTGGCGCTGCCTCTCACAGTCGGCGCGCTCCTCTTTTTGGACGAGCTTCAGGGCCGCGCCTACCTAGCATTCGCCTGTGCAGCTGCGTTTCTTGTCGTCCGACGACACCGTGAAAACATCAGGCGCCTGTTTGCAGGAACGGAAAGCCGCTTCAAGAAATCCAACGCCTGAACCGATGCACCCCCTCTGGAAACACGTGGGCATTGTGGGCGCAGGCAGCTGGGGAACGGCACTCGCCCTGGTTCTACACCGCAACGGACTGGATGTGACCGTCTGGGGAAACGACCCCGAGGCAGTCAAAGACATCAATGTGCGCCACGAAAACAGACAGTACCTTCCGGGCATAACGCTCCCTGAAAATCTGCGCTTCACAAACGCCCTAAGCGATCTTGTCAGCTCGGACCTACTGCTCCTAGTGCCTCCCTCGCATGCGCTCCGGGAAGTCGCGTCACGGCTAGCGAAGGTGCCCCCCGCCCCGGGGGCGGTGTTGCTCTGCTGCACAAAGGGAGTGGAGCGCGGTACGGGGCTGCGCATGAGCCAGGTGCTGGCTGAAACACTGCCCCAAT
>CANJYI010000184.1 GCA_947478975.1 Chthoniobacteraceae bacterium | reverse complement strand
TTCCACCAGCCGTGGACGAGCAGCGTGGGGATCTGGGCATCGGTAAAGCCCATGGCGTGGAGCATGATGGTCCAGTAGATGCCGTGGGCGGGGATGAGGATGTCCTTGCCGATGACCTGTGCTTTTGCGGGCCAGAGCGTCTCAAAATCGGGGAGGCCGCTGCCCGGTTCGGCCAGATAGCCTGCGAAGGAGATGTAGTTGAGCAGCGCGTCGAACCAAACGTAGGTAACGAAGTTGGGGTCGAAGGGCAGTTCGATCCCCCAGGAAAGCCTGGCCTTGGGGCGGGAGATGCACAGGTCCCCGGAGATCTTCTCAACGGCGTTGCGCAACTCGCCCCTGCGGAAGGACGGCACCACGCATTTCTCATGGGAGTCAATGTATCCGAGGAGCCAGTCGCGGTGTTCGGACAGGCGGAAGTACCAGTTGTCCTCCTCAAGTTCCACAACCTCGCCCCATTCCGGACCGAACTGTCCCGATTCGTCGCGTTCCTTGTCCGTGAGAAACTGTTCCTGCCGGACGCTGTAAAAGCCACGGTGGGCCTGTTTGTAGAGTTGGCCCTTGTCGAAAAGGTTTTGGAGAACCTTTTGCACCACGGACTTGTGGAGGGGGTTGGTGGTGGCGGCCCAGCCGTCGTAATGGACTCCGAGTTTCTCCCAGAGCGCGATGAACTTCTCCGTGCACTGGCTGGCGAATTCCAGTGGGCTGAGGCCTGCCTTGTCGGCGGATTGCTGGACCTTTTGGCCGTGCTGGTCCACACCGGTGAGGAAATAGGCGGGCCGGCCCCGGAGTCGTTCAAAGCGGGTGAGCACATCGGTAAGTACCTTTTCGTAGGCGTGCCCGATGTGCGGAGCCGCGTTGGTGTAATCGATGGCTGTGGTGAAGAGAATGCGGTCCGGCATGAGAATAAGGTTCTAAGGCCCGCACTGGGGCGCAGTCGGCCCTTCATTAAAGAGGCAACCGTCCCTTTTGCGAAGGGCAAAACACCGGAGTCCTCTCTGAAAAACGCGAGCCAATTCTGCCGTGCCCGCCCACTCCTACAGGGCGACGTGGTGTCGCATACAAGTCCCTGCTGCAATCTGGCTTCTCGCTTGGCGGCCTGGAGGGGTATGGCTTTTTTGAGATCCAGCCCTGTGTGGGCGGTCTGGGACGCCCCTCCGGGGCTGGGGATGTTTTTGGGGAAGGTTTTCCCACGGCGTGGCCGTGGGCAGGCGTGGGAAATGCACCTTCTGTGCGCCGGAAAGGGACGCCCCAAACCAAACGGTCCATCCCCTCACGCATGCGCCCCAACAGGGCACTCCGTGGACAGGCCAGATACCCCGAAGCACAAAACTTTCGCTGGATCCAAGTACCAGGCCTCCGACGCCGTCAGTATTTCGGGAACATGGCCGGGGTCGGGAAGCGGTCTTCGTGGCTAAAGCCTCCGTCACCCAGGTACTCTTCGCGAGGCAGGTTCACCGCAGTCCAGCTTGCGGGACGGACACGGACGACCCGGCCGGGGCGAATGCCTTCGATGATGAGGTCCGTTTCAAACCGGATCTGAATGCCGCTGCTGCCCAGAGGCGCTTCGCCGGGCAACTTCGTGACCTCCACAAGGGGACCCTTTGAAGCCATGTGCGCAGGCCCGTACCCGCCGCCCACATGCTTCAGGGTGTTCTCGGCTGCATTCATCACGGCGGTGACATCCTTTTTGAAATCCGCGTAAAGCGAGGCGTCCATGCCACCAAACAGGGTCGCGGTCACTGTCGCGCGGCCGAACTTTGCGTACTGGACGTCATCAATCCAGGCGGGCATCCAACGGCTGCGAATGAAGGCGGTGTGCGTTTCTGTCTGGTTGTCGGCAGCGCGTTGCATCGACGCATCGTCGAGCCAGATGTCCGAAACGTGAAACCTGGTAAAAATACCATCCGGCGTGGGTTTCCAGGTGACGCCGAGGAGGACGGACTGGCCGCCGAGGGACTTCTTTCCTTCGGCGGGCCACGCTCCTTCAGCCACCAGATCCTTGATCGCGAGGCATTCACGGCCGCGCCAAACGCGGGTGGCGGCGTCGAACGTCATCTTCTCCTCGGTGGCCTTGCCGTCCGCCCCTTGCTTGGCTTCGATGCTGGCGATCAGCATGCCGCCGCTGTTGTTGAGGTCCACTTCCTTTAGCTTCCAGACTTTGTTCTCCCTCAGGCAGTGGCTGGGCTCGTCCTCGAGAAGGAGGACGTGGTTTTCTGCGGGCGCGACGCCGAGACCGCTGTAGCCCGCGGTTTTTTCCCGGTTGTTAACGGGCAACACCGGCACGGAGGAGAACTTCGGGTCGGGCGGCAGATAGGCCCGCACATGCATCACCGTACCGAGCGGGATGTCCCGCAGATCGGCGGGTGCGCCGTGATAACGCACACTGCCGTAGGGCAGCATGGCGAAGGGGTGCGGCGCATTGCGGAAATACGTACCCGCCCCCTGCACGCGGATGCTGCCGCGGCGGGTGGCATGGTCCACAAAAACGATCTCGCCCCTGTAGGAGTGCGCCTTTTCCAAAGGAGGAAACTTGCCCACCTCGGGACGAAACACCTCGGCTTCAGGTTCTTGCTTCTTCGCCTTCGGCTCTTCGCTGGAGGCGGTCGCCCCCATGAGGAGCACAGAAACGAGCACAGGAAACCAGGAACGAGGAAACAAGGGCGTGAGACCGGGAACAAAAAAGAGGCGTGTCATAGGGTGGTCGAAAGAGTGTTGAACGTCAGTATTTCGGGAAGATAGCGGGAGTTGGAAAGCGTTGTTCAAGGCTGAATCCCGCCCCGTCTCCAACATACTCCTCCCTGGGCAGATGGACATCTGGCCAGCTTGCGGGACGGACGCGAACGGCCCGCGCGGGGCGGAGGCCCTCGGTGATGAGGTCGGTCTCAAACTGAATCTGGATGCCGCTGCTGCCCACAGGTGCCTCCCCGGACGACCGTGTCACCTCGAGGAGGGTGCCTCGCGCCGCCATCTGCGAGGGTCCCGCAGTGCCGCCTTCGGTATGCTTCAGCGTGTTCTCGACCCCGTTCATCAGCGCGGGGATACCCGCTTTGAAATCGGAGTAAAGCGAGGGGTCCATGCCGCCGAACAGGGTCGCGGTGACCTTTGCGCGGCCAAACTTTCCATACTCGACCGCGTCGATCCACGCTGGCATCCAGCGGCTGCGCACAAAGGCTTTGTGCGTCTCCGTCTGCTGGCGCGTAGCGCCTTGCATCGCAGCGTCGTCCAGCCAGATGTCCGAGATGTGGAACCGGGTGAACACTCCGCCCGGGGTGGGCTTCCAGGTGACGCCTAAAAGCACAGGCTGCCCGCCGAGAGCCTTTTTCCCGCTGGCAGGCCACGTGCCCTCCTCTAGCAGGTGGCCACTCCGGAGCGATTCACGGCCGCGCCACACGCGGGTGGCGGCATCAAAACTGAACGTCTCCTCGCCGGCATTGCCGTCCCCACCCTGCTTCGGTCCACGACTGGCGACGAGGATTCCCTCCTGCTGCCGGACATCCACCTCCTTGAGCCTCCAAACCATTCCCTCGCGCTGACAGCGGCTGGGCTCGTCTTCAAGAAGGAGGACGTGGTTCTCGGCTGGTGCCGTTCCGGGGCCCCCTGAGTCCGCCTTCTGCCGGTTCTTGACCGGTAACACCGGCACTGCGGAGGTTGTCGGGTCCGGCGGCAGGAAGGCCCGGACGTGCAGCATGGTGCCAAGCGGAATGTCCCGCAGATCCGCCGGTGCACCGTGGTACCGCACGCTGCCGTACGGCAGCATGGCGAAGGGGCGTGGGGCGCTGAACCGGAAGACTCCCGTGGACTGCACGCGCAAGCTGCCACGGCGGTTGGCATGGTCCACGAAGACCAGCTCACCGCGGTAAGCGTGCGCCTGTTCCAAAGGCGGGAATTTCCCCGCCTCCGGACGAAAGACCTCCACTGCGGCGGCGACATCGCACGGACCTAGAACCAAGAATAGAGACCCCAGAACAAGCCACCAACTCACAGCGAGATCACCTTATTGCTGTCGCCATGCCGGTCAGTCTCGACGCCCATGCGCTGGGCCATGAGCAGAAGCAGGTTGCTCATGTGGGCATCCGTGTTTGCAGGGCGGCTGCAGAGTTGGTAGTGCGCGCTGGTGAGCGCTCCCTCAGGGTTCAGTGCGTAGCCTTGGAAGCCCGCGGCCTTCTGGTTGAAGTCGAGGTGGCTGCCGTGCTTGAGACCGAGGTCCGAGCCGCCGGCGAGCACCAGCGGAAGGTTCGCATTCCCGTGGCTGTGACCGTAGGACATGCCGCTGCCAAAGAGCGCCATCGTGGAGCCCAAAAGCGGTTTACCATTGAGGTCCTTGGTTTCCGCGAGCCGGGTGAGGAAATAGCTGAACTGCTCGAGGGCGAACGTGTCGTAGTTGGTGAGCTTCTCCATGTAGCCGGCGTCCCCGCCGTGATGGCTGAGTTGGTGGCGCGACTCGGTGATGCCGATCTCGGGAATCGCAAAGGCATCCCCCTCGCCCCCGAGGCTGAAGGTGGCCACGCGCGTCACGTCCGTCTGGAAAGCGAGCACCATCAGGTCGTAAACGGTGCGGAAATAATCGCCCGCCAATGTCGCGGCGACATCCCGGTTGGTGCGCTTGCGATCCGCCTCGGAGATGCTCGGCAACGGCGTGTCGAGCCACGCGTCGGCCCGCCTTGTGCGGATCTCCGCCTCCCGAACGGAGGTGAGGTACTGTTCCATGCGGCCCTTGTCCGCCACCCCCATTTTCTGCTCGAGTTGGCGCACCTCAGCGAGGTTGGCGTCCAACACGCTGCCCTTGCGGCGCAAGGCGCGCTTTTGGACCGCCTTGCCGCCTTTGGGTTCCTCAAACATGGAGGAGAAAATCTCGCTGCAACGACGCAATGCCGGGAGCCGCACGCCACCCGAAGTCCAAGCGAGGGAATCCCCGGTGAGGGCCACCTCCATGGAGGGGTAACGGGTGTGCAGCGCGGTCACCTCGGCCATCTTCTGGTCCACCGAGATGGTGTTGCGGTCCGAGGGGCCGAGCTTTCCGCCGGTGAGCCAGACGGAGATACAATTGTGGTGGTGGCTGAGCGCCCCCGGATGGTGCAGCCCGCTGATGGGCGTGATGACCTCGCGGTGTTTTTCCAAGGGCTTCAGCGACCTCGAAAACTGGTAGTCGCGCCCCGCCGTGGTGATCTGGTAGTTGAGCGAATGAACGCCGTTGGCAAGGTAGATGAAGGCGCTGCGCTTTGGCGCCTCGACGGCGCTCTCCGCCGCGCGAAGCGGCACCATGCATTCCAAAAAGGGCAGAGAGATGAAACTACCGAGGGCGCGGAGGGCGTGCCGGCGGTTGAGCAACCAGGATTGGGAGAGGTAGTTGGACATGGGGTCTGGGGTGGGTTGTTGAATTCTTGGAGTGACGGTACGTGTCAGCGTTTGCGCATCAGTTCGGACAGGGCCACGGCGCGGACGATGTCCTCGATCCGGTATTGTTTTTTCTTCGCCTCGGCCTCGATGGCCCTAAGTCCTTCCTGGTCGTCGAAAGAGAGGGCACGCCGCAGGCCGTAGGTGCAGAGGTGCTCGATGAAGGCCCGGGCAATCCTGTCTCGGTCCTCAAGGAGGCGCTGCTTGAACTCCTCGGCATCCTTGAAGGCACGCCCGTCGGGCAGCACACCGGCAGGATTGATCAGGGGGTCTTCGCCCACGCCCGCCGCGATCTTCTCCCGGGTGCGCCACTGGCCAATGGCATCATAGTTGTCCCAAGCGATCCCCAGCGGGTCGATTTTCTCGTGGCAGGCAGCGCAGTTGGCATCTTTGCGGTGCGCCTCCAGCTTGTCGCGGAGCGTCGCCTTCGGGCTTTGTTGCGTGCCGGGCTCGATGGCAGGCACGTTCGCCGGTGGTGGCGGCGGCAGCTTACCCAGAACCACCTCGCTGAGCCAGACGCCGCGGTGCACCGGCCGGTGGCGGGTCCCGTCCGAGGTCAGCCCGAGCATCGCCCCCATTGTGAGCAGGCCGCCGCGATGATTTTCGGGCGTCAGCGCAACC
>CANJYI010000183.1 GCA_947478975.1 Chthoniobacteraceae bacterium | reverse complement strand
GTGGCGTCCTCCGCGGAAGCTGGGTTGGCCCTGGGCAGCAAGAGGGGTTTGTTCCAGTTTACATTTGAGATGCCGCCGGCGTTTGCGGCCGCTTGCGATGAAATGGCGCTGGCACGAGCCGGCACCGGGTACGCCGTGGTTTGGGGATACACCGGCGATTCATTGAACTTCGCCGTGCCGTTGTAAAAGGCCCGGGCGCTCCGCGTCTGCTTGACCAGGTTGGCGGGACCGACTGCACCAAGCGACCCGCCCGAGGCAACGCTGGAGCGGTCGGGCACGGCGCTCAGTTGGGTGGCAGGATAACGGATTTTGACCCCCGCAGAATTCACCTCAACGGAACCGGCCTTCACTTCCTGAAGGACATCCCCCAGCAACTGACTTTGCGCCAACTGCGCAAGATCGCCGCCCAAAGTGTTGGCAACGGCGCCGCGTGAAAACCGGAGCTGCTTGGAGGAGGCACCGAGCAGTGCGAGTACCAGCACAGAGAGCAGTGCCATGATGGCGAGCACCACCAAAAGTGCCATGCCGCTTCTGTTGCGTCTGGGCTCAACGGGCCTGAGCCGGCCGGTCTTTGAAGCGGATTGGAAAACACAAAGGGAGAGGCCGGGAGACAGATTGAGCAGCATCGGGGAGCCGCCCCCGTTGCCTCAGCAACGCCTCCCCATGAGGCACGCCTAGCCGAGGGCTCGAAGCTGATTCGCACGCCATCATGGGGGCAGGCCTCTGCCTGAATAAGTCTTTGGGGGCAGGCACGCCGTGGCTTAATCTGAAGTAGGCCAGAAAGTTCAAGATTGGCATTCACTGCAAGAACGGGCCCATACCCTCGCCTCCTGCGCCCTCTCTTTTGCGACTTCTCCTTTCCGGCCCCCGCCCTTAGGATTTTAGCTAGGTCCTGCATATGGCCCATCACCTCCGCTCCTTTCCCATGAACCGCAGAGAAGCCGTCCGCAACCTCAGCCTGATCCTTGGAGGCGTCCTCTCCGCCGAACTGACCGCCGCGCTGCAAGGCCAGGTCCTGAACACCGGCGCCCCTCTTTTAGTAAGCGCCTCGCAGGAGGCCCTGCTGGCCGAGGCGGCCGACACGATCATTCCGACCACGGACACCCCGGGGGCCAAGGCCGCCGGCGTCGAGAAGTTCATCGTCCGCGTGCTGCGGGACTGCTACCGGCCCGAGGCGCAGATCCGCTTTTACGACGGGCTCGCACGGTTGGAAGCAGCCGCGCGCAGCGCCCATGGAAAGGCCTTCACGGAGCTGACTCCAGCCCAAAGGCACACCGTGCTGCTGGCCTCCACCCAGACCGACAAGGCGTTCTTTCTGCTGCTCAAGCAACTGACGGTGGCGGGCTATTTCACCTCAGAGATCGGCGCCACAAAGGCGCTGGTCTACCTGCCAATCCCCGGAAAGTTCCAGGGAGAAACACCACTCCAGCCCGGGCAGAAGGCCTGGGCCCTTTGACCCTTCGCCAAGCGCCCCGTTCCGGACGCCCACACGGCGCCCATCTCCTTTCAGCCCCAAATAAACTTTTCCCATGGCAACGCTCTCGATCGACTCCGTCAAAGAACTCACTTACGACGCCATCGTCGTTGGTTCCGGCGTTTCCGGAGGGTGGGCCGCTAAGGAACTCACCGAAAAGGGACTCACCGTCCTGATGCTCGAACGGGGGAGGCAGCTCGAACACGTCTCCGGCTACGAGAACGCCATGAAGGCCCCCTGGGAATCTTCCTACGGAGGCCGCCTGACGGTCGCCCAGATCGAATCCCATCCCAAGCTCGCCCGGGACTACCCGTACAACGAGATGACGGAAAAGTACTGGCTCACCGACTCCGACTCGCTCTACCGGGAGCAGAAACGGTTCGACTGGTTCAGGCCCAACATCGTCGGGGGCAAATCCATCATGTGGGGCCGCCAGTCCTACCGCTGGAGCGACCTGGACTTCGAAGCCAACCTCCGCGAGGGCGTCGCCGTCGACTGGCCCATCCGCTACAAGGACATCGAGCCTTGGTACTCCTATGTGGAGAAGTTTGCGGGCATTTCCGGCGAAAAGCTTGGCCTGCCCCAGCTCCCGGACAGCGAGTTTCTCCCGCCCATGGAGATGTTTTACGTCGAAAAGGAAACGCGCAAACGCCTTGAGAAACAGTTCCCCGGCAGACACATGACCATCGGCCGGGTGGCCAACCTTTCCGAGGCCGCCAAGGAACAACTCGGGGTCGGCCGCGGCAGCTGCCAGTACCGCAACAAGTGCTCCCTAGGGTGCCCCTTTGGCGCGTATTTCAGCACCCAGTCCTGCACGCTGCCCCCCGCCGCAAAAACCGGCCGCCTCACCCTCCGTCCCGACTCCGTGGTGACCGAAATCATCTATGACGAACGCAAGCAGCGGGCCACCGGCGTGCGCGTCCGGGACGCGGTGACCTTGCAGGAACGCGAGTACTTCGCAAAAGTGATCTTTGTGTGCGCCAGCGCAGTAGCCTCCACCGCGCTGCTGCTCAACTCCACCTCCGGCAGGTTCCCCGACGGATTGGGTAACGATTCGGGCGTTCTGGGACGCAATCTCATGGATCATCACTTCAAAGTGGGCGCCAGCGGGGTTTGGGAGGGGGATCTGGACAAGTACTATTACGGCCGCCGGGCCAACGGCATCTACATCCCCAGGTACCGCAACTTCGGCGGCGACAAGCGCGACTATCTGCGGGGGTTCGGCTACCAGGGCGGTGCGAGCCGCGGCAACTGGCAGCGCAACGTCGCCGAATTGGCCTTCGGCGCGGACTTCAAGGAAAAGCTCACGCAGCCGGGCGACTGGACCATGGGACTGACCGGTTTTGGAGAAACCCTGCCCGACCCGGAAAACCGCCTGTATCTGGACCGGAACACCCGCGACAAGTGGGGGCTGCCGGTGGTGGTGTTCGACGCGGAACTCAAGGAAAACGAAAGGAAGATGCGCCTCGACATGGCAAACGACGCCAAAGAGATGCTCGAGACCTGCGGCTTCAAAAACGTCAAGAGCTACGACTCCGGCTCCTTCCTTGGCATGGCCATCCACGAAATGGGGACCGCCCGGATGGGGCGCGACCCGCGCACCTCCGTTCTCAACGCGCAGAACCAAGTCCACTCCGTGCCAAATGTGTTCGTGACCGACGGCGCGTGCATGACCTCCGCCTCCTGCGTGAATCCCTCGCTAACCTACATGGCGCTCACCGCGCGGGCGGCGGAGTTCGCCGTCGACGCGCTCAAAAAGGACGCGCTCTAGGGCTGGTTGCCGGCGGGCAGTGATCCGCAGATGAAGAAGATGTCCACAGATGAAAAAGGGCTACGCGGATGCTTTTTGCGTTTTCTTGCCCTCCGTTACATCTGCGGAATCTGCGGATACATCTCTGAATGAAACACTTACAGGCCACACCCAGAAGGGCCTCTAAGTTTCCGTTCCAGAGCCCGCTGCAAACCGGCCCCCTACTCCGACAAACAGGCTCACCGTTTCGTCCAGACAAGCGCATCTGCGGCGTACCTGTTCCCTGCGGAGGCGCGTTCAGCGGTCTATCATTTTGCCGCGAAGGGGCGCGGGCGGCAGACATTTTACGCGTTGACGACAAAGCTGCGCGGCCCCTATTGTCTCGGCTCACTTTCATCAAGAGTGGCTGAGGGACTGGCCCTATGAAGCCACGGCAACCGCCCGGGTACGCCGCTGTAAAAAGCGTTGTTTCGGGGACCAGGTGCCAAATCCAGCTCCGTTTTTGCGGGGAAAAGATGAAGGACTGCCCCGGTTTCTTTGCAGCCGGTGCGGGCACTTCATCGGCTTTCCACAGGAACATCTGGAGGCCCTCTTGGAGAAAGGCAACATCCCTATGCAATCCAAGCCCTTCTTCAGCAATCTCAAATGCCGCGAATGCGGACGCCTCTACCCCAAGCAGGCGATCCATGTGTGCGACTTCGACTTTGGCCCTCTTGAAGCCGCCTACGACTACGAGGCGATCGGCCGGGTGCTCACCCGCCAGCGCATTGAATCCCGACCGCACACGATGTGGCGCTACCGCGAACTGCTGCCGATCGACGGCGAGCCCACCGTCGGCATGGAGGTCGGCTTCACCCCCCTCATCAAGGCGGACCGCCTCGCCAAGCTACTCGGAATCCGCGAGCTCTGGATCAAGAACGACACCGTCAACTACCCCACCCTCTCCTTCAAGGACCGCGTCGTCTCCGTGGCGCTGAGCCGGGCCCGGGAACTCGGCTTTACAGTGGTGGCCTGTGCCTCCACCGGCAACCTCGCCAACTCGGTTGCCGCGAACGCCGCGAGCGCGGGACTCAAAAGCTACGTGCTCATTCCTGCGGATCTGGAGCAGGGAAAAGTGCTGGGCTCCCTCATCTACGGCACGCAGGTCATCGCCATCCAGGGCGCCTACGACCAGGTCAACCGGCTCTGCTCTGAGATCGCCGGGAAATACGGCTGGGGCTTTGTGAACGTCAACCTCCGGCCGTACTACGCCGAGGGCTCCAAGTCCATGGGCTTTGAGATCTGCGAGCAGCTCGGCTGGAGGATCCCCCAGCACACCGTCATTCCGATGGCCTCGGGCTCGCTTCTGACCAAGATCCACAAGTCCTACAAAGAGTTCGCCCAGCTTGGCCTTGTGGAGAACACGCCCTTCAGCGTACACGGCACCCAGGCCACCGGCTGCGCCCCGATCTCCCACGCCCTCAAGCGGGGCACGGACATCGTCAAGCCGGTCCCCAAGCCGGATACCATCGTCAAATCGCTCGCCATCGGGACCCCTGCCGACGGCTACTACGCCATCCATTCGATGAGGCAAACCGGCGGTTCCGCCGAGGATGTCTCAGACGAAGAGGTCGTCGAGGGCATTCGGATGCTGGCCGAATACGCCGGCATCTTTGCGGAAACTGCGGGCGGCGTCACTGTGGCCGGCGCTAAAAAACTCATCGCCTCGGGCCATATTGGGAAGGACGACAGCGCGGTGCTCTGCATCACCGGGCACGGCCTCAAGACGCAGGAGGCGATCATTGGAAAGTGCGGCGCCCCGCGCCTGATTGCACCGAACATTCGCGAATTTGAGGAAAAGGTTTACGCACCCGACCTCGCAGCCGCCGCCTTCTAGGAGGCCCCTCTTTTCCATCCACCCACACCCCGTCTTATATTATGCCCACAGTCAGAATCCCCACCCCTTTGCGCAAGCTCACCGGCGAACTGGAAGTTGTCGAAGCCGCCGGCACCACCATCGCTGAAGTGCTCCATTCCCTGGAGCAGGCTTTCCCAGGTTTGAACGAACGCATTTGCGACGAGAGCGGCAACGTGCGCCGTTTTGTGAACGTGTTCGTAAACGATGAAGACATCCGTTTCCTCCAGGAGGCGGCAACGCCCGTCAAGCCGACGGACGAAATCTCCATCGTTCCCGCTATTGCAGGAGGCTAGTCTTGCGCTAGGTTGATTCATGGCCATTCAACACACCCGCTTTTGGCTGAACTTCCCGCCGCAGCTCATCACGCGGCCGCTTCTCTGGGAGTTGTCCAAGGAGTTCGCCGTCGTGCCCAACATCCGCCAAGCCAGCGTGACGGATGAGGTGGGGATCGTGTCCCTTTCTTTAGAGGGGGAAGCGGACGAAATCACCAAGGCCATCGCTTGGCTTGAGAGCGAAGGGGTCAAAGTGGACCCCGTGGAGATGAATACAATCGCGAGCTGAAGCTTTTCGACGCCCTCCGCATCCGGGGGGCGCGGAAATTTAAGATGCCTATGCCCGAGGGAAGGAAGACCCTCGGTGGCGTGGCCTTCGTTACGCGGGGCGACCAAGTCGTGGGGCTGCGAGGGCTCCCCCCGAACTCACGTGCTTCAGCCGCCGATAAGCCGGAGCTGTCGCGAAAAGGCCTTTGTTTGCGCAGACTTCCCTGCTTGGCCCCACCCCACCCATGCGCATTGCTCTATTTGGAGGCAGCTTCGATCCGGTTCACCACGGGCACCTGTTGCTGGCACAGGACGCGGTGGAGCAACTCGGGCTGGATCGGCTTGTGTTCATCCCAGCCGGGGTGAATCCGCACAAGCTGCAGTC
>CANJYI010000182.1 GCA_947478975.1 Chthoniobacteraceae bacterium | reverse complement strand
TCCTCTGGATCTTTCTGGGTGCGCCTTACATCGAAGGACTTCGGAGCCACCTCCGGCTAAATTGCGTGCTTTCTGCCATCACGGCAGCGGTTGTCGGCCTGATCCTCAATCTCGCCGTGTGGCTGGGCCTGCAGGTTCTGCTGCGCGAAAACGGCCGTCCAGACTGGTTCGCCTGCGGCCTATGCGCACTTTCCCTCTGGAGCCTCCTATACTGGAAATGGAGCGTCCCCCGGCTGGTGGCGGCCGCGGGCCTGGCGGGAGTCGCGTGGAGCCTGGCGTTTGCCTGAGCAGCGAAAGACAACGCCCAGCAGGGCCGTAAAAAAGCGAACAGGCGGCCCGTGACCGCGGGCTGAGCGATTCAAGATTGAGCCGTTTCCACAGCGTGCGCCCCCCGGGTTCGAGCACTGATCATGAAAGGCGCGCTTCGCACAAGAGGTTCCACAAAACACCACCATCCAAAGCCCGAGGCCGGGCTGGCCCTCTTCGGCGTGCTTGCTGGCACCGCGCTCTTGTCCGCACTCGGAGTGCTCCTGCTCGCATCGATCCAGCGCAGCAGCAACTCCTCCAACGCAGGAGAACGGGACCTGAAACGGAAACTCGCGCTGGAACTGGCCTGCGGCCTCCTCGAAAGGGATCTGTTGGCGGAATTGCGAGCGGGTTCCAAACCCATCGCCACCGGAACGGCGGATGGAATCCTTTATTATCCCGCCACAGCCTTGGGCGCTGCCCCCTACCGCCCGACGGGACTCCCCCCCAATCTGCTGCGCCAAAGCCTCAGGAACACCCCCTTTTTCGACGCCGCACTGACCTGCGCCGGCGCAAGCGTCTATCCGGAGGCCGCCCAAAACGCAGGAGACAGGCCCGCGCTGTCCGCCTCCACAGAAACCCCGGCGCTCAACTTCGCCGGGATCAGCGCGTCGCGCTGGAACGCACCCGCCCTGCTCCCGCGTGAAAGCGCCGCCGGAACGCGCGTCACAGACAGAACACCCGCCCGTTCCGGCTCCTCCCGGGTCGACGGACAGAACGCCGGCTGGCTGTGGACCCCTCCCGACTGGATCGTCCTCCGGCGTGACGGAGCCGCCGCCAAAGAATGGTCGCCGGCCCTGCGGTCCCACAACACTCAGGCGCTTTCCACGGAAAGTGCCTCGGTCAGGTACGCCTTTCAAATCTACGACGGCGGCGGCCTCCTTGACCTCAATCATGCCGGCTACGATCCCGCGGAACTCTCCAAGGAAGAAGCCTCACGCAAGGGCGGCACGGCCTTCGCGGATCTTACCCAGATCGGGCTTTCTGCAGAGGCGACAGGTGCGCTGGTGCGTTGGCGCAACACCCCATTTGCGGAGGCAGCGGCCGGCCCGCCCTACGGCAACCGCCTGCTCAATGTGCTGCTGGGACCGGCGCGGGGCCCCTACTGGATTACGAACTTGGGCCAGCAAAGAAAGGCCTCCGAAGAACGCAGGTTTACGAGCAGGAAACAGCTTATCAAATTTCTGGAGTCACTCCCGCCAAACGCTCAAGGATTCTCCCCGGCGGACGCCCTGCAATACGCGACCCATTTTTCACGCGCCCTGGAACAGCCCTCGCACCGGCACGGGGCGTGGGACCAACCAGGAGCAGTGCCCGGAGTTCCTCTCATTGTCGGCCCCGCCGGCGGCGTTGCTGACAGCCTCCATCCCATCGGTGTGGCGCCCCTGCTTCCGGCCAAGGATCTGCGGGTCCAAATGAACCTCCCCTACGAAATGGCGCTTGGAAACTACCGCGGCGGCAACGACGCCTGGGGCACCTTCGCCCAGCGCGGTGCCGCGGCCGAGGGCAGCGGTCCCGTTCAGGAGGCAATCAATCCTCCGCTGCTGGAGGTGCGCGTCACCGCGCCCTTCACCCGCAGGGACGGAACACCGGCCGAGACCGGGGAGCCCCTTCTTAAATCGCGTTTTCCACTCTCCCGCCTCGCCTGGCTCACTCACAAGGGACCGAGCGCGAACCTTCCCTTCGGGGATGCATTGTACAACGCGGAGGGAACGCCGGCGGCAATCAAGGAGTGCTTTGGCCTCGAATGGACTCAGGACACGGGGCTTGCCTACCAACTGACCGATGCACCGGGCCCGCCAGAGGAGCAGGTCGGCTACTTCTTTTGGAAGTACGACCACAGCTCGGCCGATGGCAGGTTGCGGCCCGAAAGCATCGCCCGGCTTTCCAGCGTGGCCGACGCCGGCCGGGAACCTGATTTTTTCGAACTCCTCAAGGCGGGAATCCTCGTGGGTTCGCTCGGGAAGGCGGCGGCAAAAAACCACGCCGGAATGGAAGGCTGGTCGCACGATCCGGCCTCCTTCGCACAACTGCGCGACAAGGATCCGACCAACCAGATTCTGGAGATCGGAGCCAACATCCTCGACCAATACGACCCCGACAGCTTTCCCACGTTGATTAAAATTGGCACCCTAAATACGGCCGCTCCGGGGCTGGAACCCTTTGTCCCGACGTTTATTGCGCGCGGCATCGAAAACCTCCCCTACCTCACCCGCCTCCACTGGAGGGCCGTGCCCAACGCGGGAGATCCGCCAAGCCCACGGGTCGCAGGCGTCAGCGAGATCACCGCCAATCTCAGCTCCTTTTTGGAAGACGGCTTCCACTGCGGCACCACCTCGCTCATCGCCTTCCCGGAACTCTGGAACCCGCACCTGCCTCCCGCACGGCCGGCAAACACCACGCTGAAGCTGCGCATGCTGGCGGTCGCCGAGGATCCGGAAGGTCCCACCGGTCCGAACAGCCAGCTCCGACCGCTCTTTCCCCTGCTGGGCACCCGCTGGAAAACACTCCTGTTTGGGGGCGCCCCCGAGGACCAACACGCGCACTTTAGCGCCTGGCCGGGGGGCGCCTTCGCCTTTTCAATCAACCCGGCTGGTAAAAGTACAAAAGTCTTTTTTCACGACCGCCGCTTCTCCTCGTCCTACGAATTTTTCGGCACGACGGCCGCGGCGGACGACCATCACTCGGGCCGGTTGGCGACCAACGGGCCGGCCGAGCCCTCCTCCTATCTTTTCTGGCAGGGAATGCCAGCGGGCAACGCGTCCACAAAATACGCCATAGAAGGCTTCGCCTACTGGAAGCTCGCCGCAGACGGCTTTGCCCCGCTCTCAAACACAGCCTCGCCCGCCAACACACAGCCGCCAGGCCGCTGGCGGGGGACAAGCTACAGCGTCACCTCCAGCACCTGGGGCGACCAGGGCCGGCCGGTTTGGTTCGCACCCGCTGATGGACGCGTCTCAGGAAATGCGATCGTCGAAGGGCCACCCAGCCCCGATCCAAACGCACGCGCGACGCCCGTGCTGGAACTGCGCAACTCCGAACTGACCTTCCAACTGCCCCTTCCGCAAACCGGTCTTTTCAGGGAACCCACCGCGCTGTGCCGGCGGGGCCTGCCCTTCGGCTCGGCCGCAGCCTTCGGGGCCGCCAACTTCTTTAACCAAGCGCCCTACCACGGCACCTTGGCAGGGGCCGACGGCGAGGAGTGGCTGGGCTTTTCGCTGGGCGAGGTGCCCAGCCAGTTCATCGCCGCACAGCGACTCGTGAGCGCCCCCAAGACAACCGTGCAAGGCACGCCCGAGAGAGTGGACTCAACAGGCGCCCTCTCCCAAAACGGGGCGCTCTGGCGCTTCTTTCAAGTCCCGGTCAACCTGGTGGTGCAGCGCAACTGGTGCCTGATGACCCTCCGCCTCCAGTACCAGGATCCGCTCTCCGCCAAGTGGATCACCTATGATGAAAAGTTCGTCGGTATGGACGGGCGTATGGTGCCGGACCAACCGCCTTATCAAGGCCAGTGGAACGCGGTGCCCGTCGAGGGCGCCACCCCCGCCGTCGCCTGGGCCGTTCCCGCTCTTGGCTGGGTGGATCCGCGCACCCCGCGCTTTGGCGCCTTTGAACGCTATGCCTACAACTGGTCCAACGCAGTCTGGCCGCAGGGCAACTCCCCAGCCAAGGCACTCCTGCTCCCGGCAAGTCCCACAGGAACCGGAGTCAGCGACCGTCCGTCTCAAAACGGCACCAGCCCGGCTGTCGCAGCACTCGGCGGCGCGCCCGCCCTCTACAACCTCGGCTGGACGCGCTTCAAGGCGGCGCTCGAACAGGATCCAAGCGTCCTCACCGGCCAGTACCAAAGCGCAGCCGCCTGGTGGGCCGTCCGCTCCAAGGTCCAGCCCCCTTCCCTCAGCGCCAACGACTACGGCTGGATTTCGCGCTACGGAAATCCTGCCTTCTCCACAAGCGCCGGAGTCGCAGGTTCCCGGGGTTTCGCACACTTTTGGGAGGATTACAGCCATGACGCAGGCGCGCAGGAATCCACGGAAACCGGCAAATGGCAGTACTGGGCGGACTCCTTCCGTCCCGGCTGGCTCTCGGAAAACACCGCCCCGGACGCAAGCGAAGCCGAGCGCCAGGCGTACGCGGATCCAGACGATGTCATTCGCCGCGCCTCGGGCGCGCGCGCTTCTGCGAACGGCTATTCCGCCGGCCTCGACGGCCTGCCCCTCGCACAATCCGAGGCCACTCCGAACCGTAACAGGCCTGTGGTGCTGGACCGCCCGTTTCGGTCCGTGGCCGAATTAGGCTACGTCTTCCGCGGCGCCCCATGGAAGCAGCTAGATTTTTCCTGCCCTGAGACCGCGGACGCTGCCCTCCTGGATCTGTTTTGTGTGAGCGAGCCGCCCGCCAATCGCGAGCCGCTTACCTCCGGCAAAGTAAACCTGAACACGCGCCAAGAACCGGTGCTGCGCGCCCTCCTCTCCGGCGCCTTGCGGGACGAACTCGACGCATCCGCCCTCATTCAAAAGCCGGGGGAAATCGCCGCCGCCGCTCAAACCCTGTTGGACCGCACCTCCGGCACAGGCCTTGGGCGTGGCCCACTGAGCAACCCGGGCGAACTGGCCGGACGCATCCTCGGACGCAACCTCTTGTTGCCCGCCGGAGGCCCCGTTCCAAACGCCTTTACCGCAATCAACACCCCGGCCTCGAGCGCCTCAGCCTCGTTGTACACCAGCGTCGCCCCGCACACCGTCACCGCCCCGGGCCGCAATCCGGACACAGCGCCCGGCCAGCCGGTGTCCTGGACGTTCTCCGGACTTTCCGCCGATCTGGACGCGGCGTTTGAAAACACAGCGGACCGGAAAATTCCCCGCCTGCGCGAGAGCGTGCTGCGTGCCTTGAGCGACGGCGGACAGGTCCGCGTGTGGAACCTGCTGGTGGATGTCATCGTGCAGACGGGCCGCTACCCGCCCTTCGCCAACAACGCGGCGGAGTTTCAGGTCGAGGGCGAAAGCCGGGCCTGGGTGCACCTCGCCATCGACCGGCTCACCGGCAGGATCCTGGACCGGCAGGTGGAATTTGTGGAGGAATGAAACCGCGCCCAAAAGGCGGAAGAGTCCGCGGAGCTCAACATGCCGCCCAACCTTTGCTTTTTGCGCTCTCAACTTCGGGGTCCATTTTCAAAAATCACCTCCCATTCGGACCAGCTCTCAGCTACCAGAGTCTCCCCCCTATGAACATCCGATCCCTTCTGCTTGCCGCTCCCGTGGTTGCGTCTTTTTACTGCGATACCGCAGCAGCAAACTGGCCTCAGTTCCGGGGCCCTGGCGGATTGGGCCTGGGCACGGGAAACCCGCCCGTGGCGATGGGGCCGGATAAGAACGTGCTTTGGCGGGTCGATGTCGCACCAGGCCATTCCTCGCCCTGCATCTGGGAGGATAAGATTGCGCTGACCGCCCGGGATGGAGGCCGCCTCGTCACTGTCTGCCTCAGCAAAACCGACGGCCGCGAACTGTGGCGTGCGGCGGCACCCGCGGAAAAGGTTGAAGCGACCCACCGCATTGGCAGCCCCGCCGCCCCTACCCCGTGCACGGATGGGGCTCACCTCTATTCCTACTTCGGCTCCTACGGATTGCTGGCGTATGACTGGAACGGCAAGGAACTCTGGCGGAAGCCCCTGCCTCCGCCGGTGGTCGAGTTCGGGACGGGGGCCTCCCCTGTGATTGCCGACGGGAAGGTCATCCTGCTT
>CANJYI010000181.1 GCA_947478975.1 Chthoniobacteraceae bacterium | reverse complement strand
GCCTTCTTCGAGAAGTCTTTGGAGGGCTTGAAGACACGCTTTTCGACCAGATGCGATTCGATGTTTTTTTGGCTCATGGGAGGTGGTGCTGGAAAGGCCACATGAAAGCGTGCTTCTGGCCACCAGCGCAAGAGAACTGACGCAGCGTGGGGGCATTAGGTCGTATTCACGGTGGGTAACGTTTCGCCGCCGCCTCATGAAACGGTCAGGAGTGATCCGCAGATGACGCAGAAATCCGCAGATGTTTTCTGAAGTTTTCCCTTCCTCTGTTGCATCTGTGAAATCTGCGGATGCTTCGCTTAATAAGCGGCTTGTGGGTTTACTTTGCAGGAAACCGGCCTAGTCCTGCGCGGGGGGCAGCAGGCGGGCGCGCTGGTCGCGTTGGGGAAGGCGGATGATGCACTCGAGCCCCTCGCCCTCGTGCGAGACCAGATCAATCTCGCCGCCGTGCTCGCGCACAATCCGGCGCACGATCAAAAGCCCCAGACCCGAGCCGTTTTTCTTCGTCGTAAAGTACGGCTCAAACACATGGCTCATGTTCGCCGCGGGGATCCCGCCGCCCGTGTCCCGGAACGTGATCCGCAGGAATGGCCCCTCCAGCGCCGTCTCAATCTGGAGGACCCCGCCCGGCAGCATCGCTTGAATCGCGTTCTTGATCAGGTTGAAGAACGCCTGCTTGATCTGGGTCCGGTCCACCTCGGCCAGGGGAAGGTCCGTGCGTAAAAGCGCGTCCACGCGGATGTCCCTGTCGAGGATCTCGGGGTGCAGAAAGTCCACAGACTCCCGCAAAAGCGTGTTCAAGTTCTCAAGCCGCAACTCCAGCTGCGTCGGACGGATGGCCCCCAGAAACTGTTGCACGATCGTGTCCAAGCGCTGGATCTCGCCTTTTGCAACCTCCACCGCACTTTGCAGATCCCCCCGGGAGGCCTCGGGCAAACGGCGCAGCTTCCGCTCCAGCAGCTGCATGTGGATGTGCAGGGAGTTGAGAGGGTTGCCGATTTCGTGCGCCACCCCCGCCGCCAGCAGCGTCAGCGCTGAAAGACGTTCACTGTGGATGGTCTCCTCAGTGGAGCGGCGTGTTTCGGTAATATCGCGCAAAATCACGGCATACCCCACGGGCTCGCTCTCGTAGCCGTGCGTCGAGCGGGTCGAGGAGGGTTTTTCGAGACGGATCGGTTCGATGTAGAAGTTTACGAACCGATGCTGCGGATAAAAAATCTCCACGTCACGGGAGACCACCTTGCCGACGCCCAATAGGTCCGCCCAGGCGATCCCGCGCAGGCATTCGCCGATGGGCCGGCCCATGCACTGTTCGCGCTGCAGCCCGAACATGTCGCAGGCGCCACGGTTGAGGTAATTGACTTCGCCGTTTAGTCCCGTGACCAAAACGCCCTCGTGGATGGCGTTGAAGATGGTCTCGAGAAAGCCCTTTTCATCGGCGAGCCGGTGCAGGTACGCCTCCAAGTCCACCGAGCGCACCTTGCCGATGCGCTCGATGAGCTTGTCCAGAAATCCGGAGTTCATGGTCGTCCCGCGCCCCCTGGCTGCGTGCTAGCGTCCGGCCAGCAAGCCCCGCACGTAGGCGCTGGGCACGTAGTCTTCGATGATGGAATGCACCTCCCCGTCGCGGTACAAGCGGGCCTGTGTGACGCGAATGGATGGGGTCTTGGTCGGGCTGAACAGGATGTCATCGTGCGTGGCGTTGAGACGGCTCGCAAAGCGGTCCGGCGTGAGCGTTCCTCCGAGATGGTCGCTGCGTCCCGTGGCCACGTGCAGCGTGCCGAGGATTTTTTCGTCCTGAATGTCCCGTCCGCTGGGAGGCAGTTCCTGCGTGCCAAACCCCAGTTCCCCCAGTTCCCCGGTTACCGGGTCCAAGACGAGCTTGGCGTTGTGGGCGGCGATGACCGCAGCGTCCCCCGAAAGCAACCGCGCCTCCACGATGCGCCCGGCCTTGACCGTCATCATTCCCAGCGTTCCCTCGTCGTACTGCATCGGAAAGTGGCCCTCCGCGGCCTCCGGCACAAAATAAACCTCGCCGGCGGGCAGGTTGGCAACGTCTGGCTCACCCTGGCAAAGCCCGTGGCTTTTTTGAGCTTCCTGCTTGCCCAGTTCAAGGCGCAGCGACGCGGTTTCGCCCGCCACTGCAAAGTCAATTTCCACCCGGTCCGCACACGTCAGACCAAGCCGGAACCGCTCCGCCAACACGCTCACTTCCTTGTAGTCGACGGAAAGGCCCGTGCTCAGAATGATCGGGTTGAGTCCGTGCAGTGTCGCGCCGCGGAACCCATACTGCTTGGCAAAGGCCGTGAGCGGCGCCGTGGCAGAATAGGTCGAGACGCACAGAATCAGGTCGTACTTGGTGTAGACCGCGTCCCGCAGGGAAATGGTGGCGCCGGAGGCGTCCACACCGGTTTCGGGCAAGTCGAGGTTGCTGCCTCCGGTCAGCTCGTAGGCAAACATCTCTGCTCCCTGCATTCCGAGTTCGTGAAGCACCCCGGCACGCAGGCCTTGGTAGAAGACCTCGTAGGCGTGCCGCTGGATGGTGAACTTTGGCTCCGACAGGAACCCGAAGTCTTTAATCAAAGACGTGTCCGGCAGGTCAATGAGGATGCACACCCGTTCGCCGCCCTTGGGCGCGAAAACCGTCTTTAAGAGGCGGCTCAAACTGAAGGGAGGGAAAGTGCGTTCGCTATACGCGTTGGTGAGTTTGCCAACCGGAGGATGGGAGTGGTTCACGTCGTGCATGGATTTCTTTCGGGTCAGGGTTTGGTTTATTTGAAAATGGAACGGGTGCGGGCCGGCGAAAAAACGCAGACTCCCCGGGCGCAAAAAGCGCGGCAAAGCGCGGGGAGTGAGCCTTCCAGCGAAGCGCGGAGAAAAGATTGGAGGGCGACCCGCCTTTGGGCGAGACCTCTTTTTTTGAGGGTGCCGGCCTGCTCGTATTCCCCCTGCGAAGCCGATCGCCGGCACGCTGAAGAGCTGGTAGAGAACTGATGCAAAGCAGTCCAAGAATACCGCCGCGAGTACCTCCCGGCTCATGATTTGCGCCCCTCTTCGCCTGGGAAAAGATCCGGCCCGTTTTGCGGTGAGGGTGCGTCTGGCAGGCCGAAATGCCGCAGCAGGGCGCCCCGCCGGTGGGCAAAGATCTTCTCCACATCCGGGGTCACTAAAAACCGCTCCACCAACTGGGCGCCGGGCATCCAGCTGAACGGGATCGCGTACTCTACGTCGTCGACCACCAGGGTGCCGCCGTGCCGCGCCTCGAACCGGTGCTCGTGGTGCCAGACCGCGTAGGGTCCCTTCAGCTGCAAATCCGCAAAGCGGAAGGGCGGCTCCCAGACGGTGATTTCCGAACGCCACTTCAACGGAATTCCATGCACCCGGATCGCGTAGTCCAGCAGCGCACCCGGCTTCATTTCGACGGGCAGTTTGCTCAAAATACGGAAACCGACCCAGGGCGGCGTCACCAGTTCCAGATTCGCCGGGTTGGAGAAGAACCCAAACACTGTGTCCAGCGGAAGCGGAACCCACATCTCACGGTGGAGTTTGCGTAGGCGGGGAAAGAAGGGCATTGGGTTGGTTTCGAATTGGGTGGTGGAACCTGCTGCGGGGCGGCTTACCGGCTTCTGGGCTGGCGCCGCATCGAATTCAGCTCCGAATCCAGATCGTCCAAGGAATCCATCACCCGCGCGCCAATCGCCTGCAGTGCAGGCAGGTATGCGCCACTCGCCCGTCCACCCACGAGGACCTGGATGTTCTGCGGCAGCAACTGGCCCAGCTTCTCGAGTTCCGCGGACAAGGAGGGGTCGTCCTGCGGAAAGACAATGCTCAGCACCAGCGCGGAGGCCCCGCTGGCTTGCACCGCTCCCGCCAGTTCGAACGCCGGCAAGCTGGCGCCAACGTAGGTCACGTTCCAACCGTTGTTTGCAGCCACCGCGGAGACAATCCGTGCCCCGATTTCGTGGTACTGTCCAACCGGCGTTCCCACCACCATCTTCGGGGCACGCGCATCGGGCCGGTACTGCCTGGTGAGGTTCCAGATGAACACCTTGGCCATGGCCGTGAAAAAGTGTTCCTGCGCTGCCGTGATCTGCCCCGCCCGCCAAAGCGTGCCGAACTCCCTTGCCATTGGGGCGATGACGCGGCGCAGCAATCCCTGGTCACCCAACGAAACCTGCGCCCTCTGCAGCACGTCGTCCAAACCTAGGGTGTCCAGACGCCGCACCGCCTCCAGCACCTGCGCGCAGAAAGCCCCGTCGCCGGCCTCACGACCCACTGAATCTCCTCCCGTTGTGCCTTTTGCCGCAGACAAGCTGGGACCGCGCCCTAGCAACGCCTCCAACTGCTCGTTGCTCAACTTTGCCAACGAGCTGATTTGACGACCCGACCTGCAGGCCTCGGCCAGCAGGTTGAGACGGTGCATGTCGGCCTCGGAATACATCCGGTGGCGCCCCGGAGACCGGGCCGGTGCGATGGCTCCGTAGCGCCTTTCCCAAGCTCGGATGGCGTGGGCGCTCAAGCCGGTGCGTTCTGCGACAGTCTGGATGGGAAACGTATACAAGCGTTCCCAGTTAGACAACATGCAGACACTCTGTTCAACTTTAATACGCAATCTACCGCTGAGATCGCTTTATAAGTTAGACATTCCGGCAATGCCCGTCGAAGTTGGCAGCCGTACTTGGCACGTTAATATCTTTTGTGTGGCCAAGCAGGCGTCACTTCTTCCCGTGAAATTCTTTGCTCCAAACATCCAAACCCCCGGCCGCATTGCCCGCGGCCTTTGCGGCGTCGCGGCCCTCGCTGGGGCATGGCTGTACCGGGAGCATACGGCCGGCGGTATTACGCTGGCGCTAAGCGGTGGCCTCATGTTGTTCGAAGCCTTTCGGGGGTGGTGCCTAGCCCGCGCCTGTGGGCTGAAAACCCCGATGTAATCCCAAGCACTTTTCTCCCATGGCTTGCTTTTACAATCCTCTTTCCCTCGTTTTGGGCCTCTTGGGTTCTTCCTTGCCAGTGGACCGCGTCTCGACAGACCACCGGGGCCACCGCCTGCAGTGCCGCCGTCCCTGTGCGGTTTCCGCGCGGCCCTGTGCGGTTTCCGCGCGGCCCTGTGCGGTCTCCGCGAGTCAAGCGGGTGGAGTTGAAAACAGGTTCAAACAAAGTTTGCGTGGCCCGCTAGGCTGTGCGACTAATCGCTCTCAGATCAGCCTCCTTGGCTGCTTTGCGTCGGTTTCAGTGCGCGAAAATGAGTCTGCTTCCAATCTCTTTTCACCTGCTGAAGGAGGCCTCGATTGAACAAGTAGCCGCAAGCCGCCGTCCCGTCACGGGAGCCAATCGCGTCCGGGGGGACCGCGGTTGGTTCGTCCGAGCGGGGCGTCGGCTTGCGGCGATTTTAACTTCGGGGCGTTGGCTCGCCCAGCTCAACACCCAGGGCGCGGTCATTGTGGGGCAGATGCCGCTGCGCCAAGGGTGCCTCAGCACTTCCGGCCCGCAACAGGAGCAACTCCCGTTGCGTCCCCCCCAGAGTGAGCCCGCCTTTGGTCGGTTTAATTTGTGTTGTGGGTTGCCTGAAGGCGAATCTTCGAGTTGTTAGGAACTGAAATGGGCCCGCTGCGACGTATTCTAGGCGCTCTGTTTGGAGCGTCCCCCCCGAAGCCTGAGGACATCGTATTTGAGCCAATCGATGCGCCACCCCGGGTGGAGTCGCCGCGTCCGGGTGCCGGAGTACAGGCCGCGGGGTCGGCCGGGCTTCCGGAGGTTCTGCCACGAAAACAGGAGCCGCCACCCGGTCCCCTGGTTCCCAACCGGGCCGCAAAGGGGCTCCCTCGCACGGTTGCCCTTGGAGAATTGCTGCCCCTGGTCCCCTCCGCTTGGAGGCGTTCAGTGCACTACGCCCCCGAGCAAACCCTTGTGCTACCGGCAGAGGCCCGCCTCGATATGGGGATTGAGCGACCGCTGGCCTTTTCCCTGCGCTATCTGGCCAAGTCGCATCCGCAGTGGTTCCGCGACCCGGGGCCGTATGAAACGGACTTGGGAGTCGACCTGTGGATGGAGCCTTTCCGGGATCCGG
>CANJYI010000180.1 GCA_947478975.1 Chthoniobacteraceae bacterium | reverse complement strand
GAGTTGGTGGTGCCCAGATCGATGCCGATGATGATTTCTTTCATAGAGACGATTTGCTGATTTTGACTTCTGCCGGGCGCAGGACGGAGTCCTGCCAGCGGTAACCTGCCTGAATTTCCTCGAGTACGGTTAGCTGCGGGTGTTCGGAGGCTTCCGAGCCGACCGCGACCATGGTGTTGGGGTCGAATATTTTGCCCAAAGTGGCAACCGGCTCAAGTCCGGCAGAAAGCAGGAGGCGCTCCAGGTGGCCGAGGAGGATGTCCACTGCCTGGCGGTGTGACTCCCTGGCGGCGGTCCATGGGGCGGTGAAAAGCCGCCCCAGTGCGCCAAAGGTTGACTGCTTCGGGGGACGCTCAAGCGCCGAGGCCAGGCGCCGCACCCGGTCGAGGAGCTCTGCCAGTGCAAGGCAATGGGCGCGGGGAAGGGGCCCTTCTTTTAGGGGCGCAAGCTGGTCTCTGAGGCTGCTGAATTCCGCCGCAAACAGGGTCAGCGTCTCGCCAAACTGTGCAAAGACCTCCGCCGCTTTACGGTTCCCTTTGCGGTTCTCCGCCCTTAGGGCGGCAAGCTCCGCAAAGATTGAAAACTCGTCCGCATCCTGAATCTCGCCCGCTTCGGGCTCTGGAATCTCGGCAATGGTCTCAAGCCAGTCCTCAAACTGCGCTCTGACCTGCTTCTTCCACAGCTCGAGCGGGGCGTTGTCGCTGTGGGGTGTGGAAATGGGAGGGCCGGAGTCGAGGGAGGACTCTATGTTTTGGAGCATTCGCGTAAAAAGGTTTTCAGTGCGTCGGGTTTGAGGGGCTCCGGCGAGGGGAGTTGTTTGCAGTAAGCGGCCAGGGCCCCCAGCGGGGTGTTTGCTTCCGAAGATGTGTCGAAGAGGAAATGCTCCAGTCGGGCTTCACGGGTTGCCACCTTTTGGTAGGCATCGGTAAGCGCTTGAAACCGGACCGGGTCCCCCTCGGGAGGATGGGCGCGGATCCCCTGTAGATAAGCCTGACGAATCTGGGCGTCTTCGGTGGAGGGGGGTACCCCGAGGGTCAAATAAGGATTCATGGAGGTAGGCCTTTTTTGGGTGCGGGTGGTTCACTCAAAATAGATCAAGCTGAGTTGGAAATAATTCGGGAGCAGGTTTTTTTAGCTTTTTGGGCGACGCGGGTTTTTTTGCCTTCGCGGAAGAAGCTTTTTTCTTTTTCGCGGGGCGCCTGCGAGCGGGTTTTTCCTCCTCCCATTCGGGGTCAAAAACGAAAAAGTGGCTCAGGCGCTCCAGCTGTGAGGTGATGAATTTGAGCGCCTCTTTGTCCCCAGCGGAGAGGGCGGACTTCCTGTAGATTTCGAGCTTCGCCCGCTGCGATGCTCGGTGCTGCTTTGTGGTCAGCGTGTAATGCGCCGCCTGAAAAAGGACCCTCCCCGGCGCGCGTTTGACACCCGTTTTCGCAATGGCCTTGGTCAGTGGGAGCAGAAGAAAGACTTCCGCCAGCTGCGGCAGCAGGGTGGCACATTCCGTTTCGGAGAAGGCCTCTCCGGCGAGGGGCAGCAGACATTTTCCTACAGCCTCCTGCTCCGCGGTCCACGCCGCGCGTTGAGAGGCGCTGCCCCATTCCCGCACATGGAGCAGCATCGCCAACAGGTTGGCACGTTCGGCGGCGGACTGGGGCGGCTGTTCCTGCAACCTTTTCAACAAGGGCTTTTTTGGGTCCTGCTTTTTCGCCCAGAGCACCTGGCAGGCATGTTGGAAGAGCAACAGCGCCGGGACGGAACCGGAGTTGCAAAAGCCCCGCTCCAAAAGGGTAGCACCCTGTTTGGGATCACCGAAGAGGGTTTCCAAAACCCCCTGCCGTACGAGGGTGTACTCCTCCGAGAAAGCGAAACTACCACCCTGCCTGGGGTGGAACAACGCAACCATGTCAAAGTGCAGGCGGCCCTCTGCAAGGTGGCCTGCGTCGTATGCTTTCGCCGCGGCCTGCACGCGGGCATGGGCCTGTTTTTGAAGCGCTTCCGTGTCGAATGGGTCGAGTCCCAGTGCGGTATCCAGATATGAAGCCGCAAGCGCGTAATCCGGTCGGTCTGCTTCTAAATGGACGGTTCCGGCCAGCAGAAATACTGCCTTTTCCTTTGGGAAACGCTTGCAGAGCGCGTCGAGCAGGTGCACCTGCCGCCGCCGGTCAAAGAGGCTCCGGGAAAGCGAGGCGTGGGCGAGGTGGGCGGCAAGGTGTCCGGGGTTGGTTGCGATGCTTTTTTCAAGCAACTCCATCGCATGCTCCCTGAGTTGCAGGAGGTGGATGTCTTCAACTTCGTCCTTCTGGTAGAGTTCCTCATCTCCCATCAAACATTGCGTAAGTCTGTAATAACCGAGGGAAAGCAGTTCCCCCAATGCTGGGGTGGTTCCTTTGTAGTGTTTCTCAAATTTTTCTAAGAAGAACCTCGGATGCGAGCCATCGTAGCCGTTCAAGCTTGCGGTTAGCAGCATGCGTGCGATGCAGCAGGCTTCCAGGTCGCTCTTGACGGGGGCCGATAACAGCAGGTCCTCCATGTGGCGGATGAACAACTCGCGCGACCCCCACCCCAGCGACAAGCAGCCCTTGAAGTAAAACTCTGAAAGCGCCCCCGCCAGCCCCCCCTCCATGGAGGGGAAGGTCGCCACGGCACGCAACTCCCCGTACGAGTCGCTGTGCTTCCCAGCCTTCCAGCATTCCTGCGCCCGCCCCAAGGCAGCCTCATAGGTGGCTTGCCCAAGGAGGCGGAGGCTTCCGCGGAGCATCTGCGCTTGGGCCGGGGCGGAGGCGTCGTCAAGGGCCTCCTCTCCAGCGATGAAAAATGCGTATGCCCGGGCGGCCACGGTGGCGACGCTGTCTTCGGGTAGCATCTTAAAAAGCGTTTGCGCCTTTCCCAACTGGCCCGAGTGAAACGCGGCCATTCCTTTGAGGAAGGTTTTCCAGGAGGCAAAAATCGAGCTCGCACCCAGCGGCCTGAGTTTACCAGCAAGGTCTTCAAACCGGCTCTCGCCCGCGTCTTGCAGCGCCCCCAAAATCAGCGCCGCTTCCTGTGCGAGCGGTGTGGGAAAAGCCGCCATTTCCTCCTCGGTCGGGGCGCACAGCACGATTACATCCGCAATACGCCCCCCGTTTTTCGCGCCTGCAGGCTGGCTCCAGAGCGCTAGGGCGGTACGAAGTGCTGCAGGCCAATCTTGGGTCTTGAGCGCCAAATCCAGATCCATCCCAAGGAGCGCTCCGGCGGGCGCGATCGTTTTGAGGTAGTTGCGTACCTGGACAGCCTCGGAATACTGTCCCTTTTGGATCATTAGGCTCACCAATCCTTGGTTGGCTTCAATCAGCTTGCCCAAGAAACGGGGACGGTCGGCTTTACACAGCTCCTTGTATAAATCCCTCGCCTTTCGAAAGCGCCCGGCGAAGAGCTCCTCTGCCGCAATACGTTCCGTCTCCTGTGGTAAAGCGGTTGGTTGGTGCGGCTTTGACATGTGTGCGTGATCTCTTGCCAAGAATTCGTCGGTCGTTGAGACCGGTAACCTAACGTTGAAGGCCATGTGGCGCGACTGATTTTGCGAACCGGTTCTTCAATGTCACCCTTTTTTCGGACGGTCTTAAGGACGTGGGTACGGGACTCGCCGCAAGGGGCTTGGGTTGGGGCTGTTGTTCCCAAAAAAAGAAAGACGGAGGTGACGGGTTGAAAATAACCCAGTTTGAACTCGGTGTACGGAGCAAGGACGGCGCTGTCATCCGCGCAGTCGCCGCCTGCAGGAGCTGGCATGAAACTTTTTCGCCAAAGGGGGTAATCTGCGCCACGCTGTTTGTGTGAGCACATTTCCGACCTCTGAGACCAATGCCGACGCGAATTCCGCAGGCAAGGCGCGCACCACCCTCAACACGCGGGCAGCGGGAATAGTGGGGCTGGCGGTTTTGTGCAGCCGCCTGCTTGGGCTGGCCCGGGAGCTTCTCCTTGCCCGTTTATTTGGCGCGGGCATGGCCATGGACGCCTTTAAAGTGGCCTTCCGCATTCCGAATCTTTTGCGCGACCTCTTTGCCGAGGGGGCGCTTTCCACCGCGTTTGTGACCGTCTTTTCCAAGAAGACAGCAACGGGAGACGACGCCTCTGCGTGGGCGCTCGCCAACAAGGTCGCCACCCTGGCCGCCGTGGTGTTGAGTGTGGTGGTGCTGGTCGGGATTGGTTTGGCGCCCCTGCTGGTGGGGCAGCTGGCGGGCGGGTTCGCCCCGGAAAAGGCGGCGCTCACGGTGCTGCTCACCCAGATCATGTTCCCCTTCATCCTGCTGGTGTCTCTTTCCGCACTGGTGATGGGGCTGCTCAACGCCAAGGACGTGTTTGGCGCGCCGGCCATGGCCTCGAGTTTTTTTAACATCGGCTCAATCGTGGGCGGTGTTGCGCTGGCCTATTTTCTCGACCCCCAGTTTGGGCCCAAAGCACTTGTCGGCCTTTCCGTGGGCACCCTGATCGGAGGGGCGGCCCAGTTGTGCGCCCAGTTTCCGGCTTTGCACCGGGTAGGCTACCGCTTTCGGCCTGACTTCCGCTGGGGCGATGAGGGGGTCCGGAATGTTTTGCGGCTGATGGGCCCGGCGGTCATCGCCGCCAGTGCTGTCCAAATCAATGTGATGATCAACAGCAAATTCGCGTCGCACATTCCCGGCGACGGCCCCGTGAGTTGGCTCGATTATGCATTCCGCCTGATGCAGCTGCCCCTGGGGCTGTTTGGGGTAGCGATCGGAACGGTGACGCTTCCCCTGGTTTCACGGCACGCAGCCAACGGCGACACCCCAGCCCTCCGCGCCACCCTAGCGCGCGGTTTGCGGCTTGGCCTCCTTTTGACGGTTCCCTCGACGCTGGGGCTAGTGTTTCTCGCGGATCCGATCATCTCGCTGATCTATGAATCCGGGAAGTTCGATGCGGAGGCCAGCCGGCAGACTGCCGCCGCTCTGCGTTTTTATGCGCTAGGACTCGCCGCCTATTCGGGGATCAAGGTGCTTGCGCCCGCCTTTTACGCGATCGACCGGCGCACCACACCGATGCTGGTGAGCTTTGGTGCGATCGGGGTGAACCTGGGCTTGAACTGGCTCTTTACCTTTCAGATGGGGATGGGCCACTGCGGCCTCGCGCTCTCAACCGGATGCGTGGCGATGGCCAACTTTTTGGCGCTCTATCTTCTCATGCGTTCGGCCTTGGGGGCGCTGGAAAGCCGCCAGTTGTTGGTGGGGCTCACCAAGGTGCTGCTGGCGGGGGCGGTGCTTGCGGCAGTTTGCGTCTTTGGGGGCCAGTTCATTGGGTTGGGGGTGCCTGGGGGAGGGACGTTGCTGCTGAGCGCGCGGCTCGGCGCGGTCATCACAGCGGCAGCGTTTGCGTTTTTTGTGAGTGCCCGTTTGTTAGGCGTGGCGGAAATGGACGATTTGCTGGGCGCCCTCCGCCGCCGGATCATACGTTGAACGGGCACAGTGACAGGCGGGCGGGGAACGTCGAAGCCATCTGAGAGTTGCTTTTGTGCTGTGTTTCGCATCGGCAGCGGCGGAAGTGCCAATGGTGGAATCTTGGGATTGAGTTGACCTAGACGGGGCGTTTTTGGGCGCCCTCGCTCTGGATTTAATCGGGGACCTTTTCCCACGGCGTTGCCATCCCCACGGCGTTGCCATGGGCTGGCTAGGGAAATGCACCTTCGGTGCGCCCGGAACGGCCGCGCACAGGTTGGGCCCGTCAAAGGTGAAGGAGCGTTTACGGCAACACCGTGGGATGGCGTCACCGTGGGATGGCAACGCCGTGGGGTGGCAACATCATGGCGGACTCACGGCGTTGTCGCGGAGAACAGGCACTTTGGAGCCCCAAAAAACGGGACCGGCGGGAGGTGAAAGGCAGGGCTAGACTAGGTCTAGGCATGGTGGCAGGTTTAGGTGTGATTTCGATGAACCTTTGCGAAGCTAAAACGCAGCTCTCCAAACTGGTTGCCGCTGTGGAGACACGCGGAGAACTTGTGGTTCTTTGCCGGAATGGTATGCCGGTCGCAGATATCGTGCCGCATGAGGCGAAGCGGGGGGCGACGCTCCAGCCGGATCCGGAGCTCCTCGGCGCCCGTT
>CANJYI010000179.1 GCA_947478975.1 Chthoniobacteraceae bacterium | reverse complement strand
GGCCGGAAAAACCCCTCGGGAATCGACTTTCAGCGAATGACACTCCGCCTGGAACCCGGCGGCTGCAGGGTCCTTGCCACATACCTCTGGCGCGGAAGGGAATGGCACGTGCGCCTACACTACAACGTCCAGGTCCAGGGAGGGCGCCTCCAACTTCAGGCAGACTCGGGAAGTCTTGGCCGAGTCAAGCTGGGGCGCTACTGGATCAAATACTTACAGCCCCCCCTTCTCAAGCTGTTGCCCCTGCTCAAAAAGGAGACAGTGTTGCTTAACCGCCTTGAAAATATCCGACTGGAGCCGGCCCGCGCCTTTTTGAGGGTGCGCGCTTCCACCCCCTCACTCGCGCCCTGATCCGAGGCCATCCCACGGGACAGCCGTGATTTGGACAATCGCCCGGCGGTTGAGTGCAAACACGTCCGCCGAAGGACTGCCCACTAAAGGGCACAAACGCCGAAGTCCTCCGGAAACTGGCACGGCTTCACCAGACAACCGTCCTCACTTGCCCTTGGGGGCGTCGAACTGGAGCCAGTCGAAGTTCATCATCCCACCCTTGTTCGGGTTGACGAAGACGGCGTAGACATCTCCGCGGGCTGGATCGGCAGGGGCCGGGGTCAGGGGGCTTTTGAGCTCCACCCACTTGTCCCATCCGCCCGTGGGCTGGACGTCGAATTCGCCGAGCAGGGGGCCGTCCGGCGCATTGAGGTGGAGTTCCACCTTGCCGCCGACGCCACCCGAAGCGGCACGGCACGTGAAGCCGCCCACCTGCCGGAGGGAGATGTTCTTGAAGACCGCACTGTGGTTGTGGGAGATCGAGCCAAGGAACTTGTTGCCCGAGGCCCCGCCGCCCGAGAGAACCTTGCAGCCGGAGGGCGTTTCAGTGCCCTCGGCCTCGATGCGACGGGTCCGGAGTTGAACGGAGGCTTTCCCCACCAGCGGCGGCGCCTCGCCCCGGCCCGCATCGGTGTAACTGGCCTCCAGAATCCCGATTTTCAAACCCCCGTCCTTCGGAGCGGAGACCTCACCTGCGAGGCCGCGCTTGCCCGTCTCGGTGGTCTTTCCGCGTTCCAAGCCGAACACCCAGGACACCATGAGGGCGATTTCGTCGGAGGTGTGCTGTTGGTGGGCAAGCATCGGAATGGGACCCCAGACGCCGCTGCTGCCGTTGCGTACCCGCAATACACTCGCTTCCAGGGCACCCTGAGCGCCGCGGTAGCGTTCTGCCACTTCAAGGTAGGACGGCCCGACAAGGCGCTGCTCGACCTGGTGACAGTTGAAGCAGTCGCTCTGCTTCATGAGGGAGAGGCCTGGATCGATCACGGCCTTGTCGCCGGCGTTCTTGAGCCAGCGGCTTTCCAGAACGACGCGGGGTGACATGGCATCTCCCTGCGAAGCCGACTCGCCGTCCTCGAAGTCCTTGACCGCCACTTTGTAGGCCACGGGCTGGCCCGGGGTGAAGAAGTCGCCCTCCAAAGGGGACTCGAACTGGATGCCGGGGACGGTGTTGCCCACAACAACGGCGGCGGTCTTGACGGTGGAGGCGCCCTGCGCGTCGGTGACGGTCAGTTCGACCACGGCGTTGCCGGGCTTGGCAAAGGTGGTGGCAAAGGTGGGCTCGGTGGAAAGCACGGCCTTGTCGCCCTGCAACCGCCAGGCGTACTTGAGGGCACCGCCCTCGCGCTTGCGCGTCCCCTCGGAGGAGAACTTCACGGCAAGGGGTTCGCGGCCGGAGGCGACGTCCGACTGGATTTGGACGACCGGAGGCAGGTTGCCACGCAGATAAGAAATGCGGAGCAGCTTGGCGTCCGGGTTTGCGCCCCAGGTGAGGCCGTAGTCGAGCATGTAGAGACAGCCGTCCGGGCCGAAACGTGCGTCGACCGGGCGGCGCACGATGAAGCCCTCGGTGACCTCCTCGTCTTTGACCTTGTCGGAGACCACGGCAAGAGCGGCGGAGAACGGGTCGATGCCGGTGAGGTCGCCCTTGGCGTCCATGCGCGCCCACTTCATGAAGGGCCGCTGCCAGTCCCAGAACAGAAGCGAGCCGTCGTATTCGGCCGGGAAGCCGTTGGTCTTTTCAAAGGACGGGTTGTAGTGAAACACCGGACCGGCGCAAGCCGTGCGGCCGCCGGTGCCCAACATGGGGAATTCCGGGGATTCCTCGTAGGGCCAGTAAATGAAAGCGGGCTGGGCAGGCGGCAGTTCCCTGAGGCCGGTATTGTTGCGGCTCAGGTTGAGGGGCTTTGCGGGGTTGTGGGTCTCCCCGACTTCGGAGGTCTCGAAGTTGTAGCGGGCGTAGGCGAAGTTGTTGCCGACGAAGAGAGGCCAGCCAAAGAAGCCGGCCTTTCTGGCCTGGTTGATTTCGTCGTAGCCTCGGGGGCCGCGGGGCCCGGCGGTGCGGGCGTCCGGGCCGACTTCGCCCCAGTAGAGCCAGCCGGTTTTTGGGTCGATGTTGATGCGCCAGGGGTTGCGGCAGCCCATGACAAAGATTTCGGGGCGTCCGGCGGAACCGTCCTTTGGGAACAGGTTGCCGTCGGGGATGGTGTAGCCGCCCTCGGGCGTCGGGCGGATCCGGAGGATCTTTCCGACGAGGTTGTCGGTGTTGGCGGAGGTGCGCTGGGCGTCCCAGGGTTCGCGGCCGACGATTTCATCGCTGGGCGAGAAGCCGCTGGAGCCGAAGGGATTGGTGTTGTCGCCCGAAGACATGAACAGGTTGCCCTGCGGGTCGAACATGAGGGAGCCGGCGTGGTGGCAACACTGGAGGCGCTGCTCGGCGGAGGTCAGGAGGACCTTCTCCGAGGCCATGTCCAGGACGTCCCCCTTCATGGTGAAACGGCTCAGGCGCTGGCCCTCAAAATCCGGGGGCGAATAGAGGCAGTAGATCCACTGGTTTTCGGAGAACTTCGGATCCAGAGCGAACCCGATAAAGCCGTTTTCCTGTCCGTTAAAGACCTCCAACTTGCCGCAAATGACGGTTGCGCGGAGGTTGGGCTTCCAGACCTTGAGAGTGCCGCCGATTTCATTGAAGAAAATGCGTCCGTCCGGTGCGAGGTTGAGCTGCATCGGCTGGGGCATCCCGGTGGCGAGGACTTCGACCTGGAAACGGTAGTCCGTCACCTCGGCGCGCAAAGCCGAAGGGGCAAGGAGTGCGACTGCGGGGAGGAGGAGGGCTGCGGCGAGGGCGGACTTTTTCATCTGCGGAAAGGAGGCTGGGTGCGGGGAGGGAGGGGGGTTAGCGCTCGAAGGTAAACAGGCCTTTTTTGTTGCCGACAACAATGCCCAGTTTGCGGTCGCGGCCCAACGGGGCGACGGTCACCTGGGTGCCCACGCCGGAGTCGTCGTCAATCTGGTGGGGAATGAATTCTGCCTGTTTGCCGTTGCGCTTAAGTTCGAACCAAAAGAGGACGGCGGGGGCGTTGGGCTCCGGATCGCCGGAGGGGCCGTGCGCCCAGAAGCGTTTGCCGCACACGAGGTCGGGGAGGCCGTCGCCGTTGAGGTCGGCGAGCGCGAGGGCATGGGGCTGGGAGAAGACGGTGTGGTGGGAGGTTTCCTCGGGTTTTTCGCCCACGATCATGTGTTTGTTCCAGCCGGAGACGCCGTTTTCACGGGTCTGCTCAAACCACGCCACGCCGTAGCCATGCGCCTGAATGCTGGTGATGACATCCGCCAGGCCGTCGCCGTTGACGTCGGTGACGAGCATCTGCGCGCCGCCTTTTCCGAAAAGCACCTCGTGGAACGCCCACTCCGGATTGCCCTCGAGGGAGGCGGGTTGCTCCCACCAACCGCGGGCCTCCAGAAGGTCGGGCCGCCCGTCGCCGTTGAGGTCCCCCACCCCGATCCCGTGGGTGAACTTCTGCCAAGGACCCTTCGGCGAGATCGGATGCCACGCCCACGGCTCATTTGGCTTTCCCTCCACGGGAATCGCAAATCCAAGGAAGCCGCCGCTGCTGCACACCAGTCCCTTGCGGCCGTCAGCTGTGACGGTGACAAAGCCTGGGGATTCGTTGTCCACGGAGGCAAGAACCAGGTGTTTCGCCCAGGGCACTGCGGCGCCCTTGGGGTTTTCGTACCAGAACGTCTCCTTGCCCGGGAAGCCGATCACCAGGATGTCGTCCCAGCCGTCTTTGTTAAAGTCCTCCGTGTAGGCGAGGAAGTTGTCGGAGTAGCCGTTTTTGGGGCTCTTGGCGCCCATGAAGCCGGGCCGGTTTTCAACGGTGCCGTCTGGCTTGGTCAGCTGCCAGGTGGCGGTTGCGGGATAGAATTCGTGCTCCTTTTTGTAGTCGGGTCCTTCGAACCAGAAGGGACCGTAGGCGAGGTCGGGCACGCCGTCCTTGTTGAAATCCCCAACGGCGGCGCCTTCGGCCCAGAAGTCATTGATGACCTGTTTGCGGGAGAAAGACTGGGCTTGGGCGGGCTGTGTGGCGGCCGCGGCGAGCGCTAGGGCGACACAGAGGGAGGAGGCTACCAGGGGGTGGTTCATGAGGGAGTAAGCGTGAAGAAAGGATGCCCCTAGGGAAAGCACCGAGGCACCCAACGCGAGGAAAACCCGGCTGGGAGCCGGAAATTTGCCTAAAAGTCACGCTGGCCCCCATGGGCCGGCGCGGATTACACCAAAAACGGCCTCGGGCGGATGGCCGCCTTTACGCGACCGGCTCCACCCACTTGCCATGTTCGGCAATGAGGTCGCGGAGGCGAGAGACGGCCTCCGCTTCGGGGATGTTGAACTTCACGGGCGTCTTGCCGACATACAGGTTGATCTTGCCCGGCGCCCCGCCGACGTAGCCAAAGTCTGCATCAGCCATTTCGCCAGGGCCGTTGACGATGCAGCCCATGATCGCAATTTTGACCCCCTTGAGGTGGGCGGTGGCGGCTTTGATCTTTGCGGTGGTTTCCTGGAGGTTGAACAGCGTGCGCCCGCAACTTGGGCAGGCCACGTAGTCGGTCTTGAAGATGCGTGCCCCTGCGGCCTGAAGGATGTTGTAGCCAAGGCGGACCGCGGCACCCGGGGCCCGCTCGTTGCGCACCAGGATGGCGTCGCCGATCCCGTCACAAATGAGGCTGCCCAGCACAGTGCTCGAGCGGAGCAGGGCGTGGAGCCCAAAACCGCCAGGGGAACGGACCTCGTCCGGATTGAGGGTGTCCTTGAGAAGGATGGGATGGCGGGACTGGAGGCGCGCGGCCAGAAGGCGGAAGGCTTGGACCGGGGGAAGGCCAGGGAGGTCCGCAACCGTCACCAGACAGGGTTCGGGGCGCTGGTTGAGCGCCTCGATGGCGGCGAGATCGCGCGGGTCGACGGAGGCGAGGGGGAGAGATTCGAGGGCGAGTTCCGGCTGATACTCGCCTAGGGACTCACCCGAGCGCGCCCTTTCCTGAAGCGCTTCGTGGAGCGCCCGGGGAAGGGCAAGCCGGAGCAGGGACGTCACCCCCAGTTCAAAGCCGGGCAGCTGGACGGAGGAAGATTCGCGCCTGCGGAAGCTGAATGGATCACAGGGCGCAGGGGGCTCTTGCCCCGCCGGGTCGAGAATTTCCGGGCAGGGCAGGGCCGGATCAAGACCGGCTTCCTGCAGGAGCGCCTTCGCGACGGGGATTTCATGCACGGAATCCTCAGTGAGCGAGACGCGGATGGTGTCGCCGATGCCATCGGAAAGGAGGCTTCCAATCCCGATGGCGCTTTTGATGCGGCCGTCCTCGCCGTCGCCGGCCTCGGTGACACCCAGGTGCAGCGGGTAGTTCCAGTCCGGCCCCAACGAGTCGAGGCGCGCGGCCAACAGCCTGTAGGCGGCGATCATGACCTTGGGGTTGCTCGCCTTCATCGAGAAGACGAACTGATGGAAGCCGCGGTCCCGGGCGATCCGCGCAAATTCCAGGGCGCTTTCGACCATGCCCAGGGGAGTGTCCCCGTAGCGGTTCATGATGCGATCGGAAAGGGAGCCGTGGTTGGTGCCGATGCGGATGGAAACGCCCCGGCTCTGGCAAAGCTCCAACAGCGGGATAAACCGCTCGCGGATGCGCTCCAGTTCGCCGGCGTACTCGGCGTCGGAATATTCGCGGACGTCGAACTTCTTTTTATCGGCGTAATTGCCCGGGTTGATACGCACCTTTTCCACCCACTTGGCGGCTTCGAGCGCGGC
>CANJYI010000178.1 GCA_947478975.1 Chthoniobacteraceae bacterium | reverse complement strand
TGCGTTCAGTTTTGGCGCCTTTTTGGAGGGCATGGCCGGCTTCGGGGCGCCCGTGGCCATCACGGGTGCGATTTTGCTGCAGCTGGGTTTCTCGCCGCTGCATGCCTCCGGCCTAGCATTAATTGCAAACACAGCTCCCGTGGCCTTTGGGTCGCTCGGTATTCCGATCACCACGCTTGAACAGGTGGCCGGTCTGGACGCAAAACTCGTTTCGATCATGGTGGGCCGCCAGCTGCCGTTTTTCTCGGTGCTGATGCCGGTCTGGATTCTGGTGGCGTTTTGCGGTTGGCGCCGCACGCGGGAGGTGTTGCCCGTTGCTCTGGCGGCGGGGGTGGCCTTTGCGGTGCCGCAGTTTTTGGTGTCGAATTTCCACGGCCCCTGGTTGGTGGACCTTGTGGCGGGGGCCGCTTCGATTGCGGCGGTGGTGTTTTTTCTGCGCGTTTGGCGCCCCAGACAGTGTTTGGTGCTGCGGGACGGGCTGCTGGTGGAGGCTGTGAAAAAGGCGGTCCCCTCAGGTTCCGCCCAGCAGGGGGCCGTGGCGAGTGTCTGGCTGGCATGGTTGCCCTGGCTGATTTTGACCGGTTTTATCCTGGCGTGGGGGACGCCGGCGGTGAAGGAGGCGCTCGACGGGCTCTTCTCCGGCAGCCTAACGGTGGGCTGGCTGGATGGACTGGTCCAGCGCATGCCGCCGGTGGCGGCCGCCGGGGCCGCGGCGGAAGGGGCGAAATGGAAGCTCAACCTGCTGAGCGCTACGGGCACGGGCATCCTCGCCGCAGCTGTCAGCGCGGGTCTTGCGATGGGCTTTCCGCTGGGCCGTCTGGTTTTGGTGTACCTTGAAACACTCTGGAAGGTGCGGCTTTCGTTGCTGACCATCGGGGCGATGCTGGCGCTGGGGAATGTGACGAAGTTTTCGGGGGCGGACGCCACCATCGGGCTGGCGCTGGCGGGGACCGGGGCGTTTTACCCGTTTTTTGGAACGCTGCTCGGCTGGCTGGGCGTGGCGCTGACGGGCTCGGACACTGCGTCGAACGTGCTGTTTGGGAGCCTGCAACGGATCACGGCTGAACAGACGGGCATCAGCCCGATTCTGATGGGGGCGGCGAACAGTTCCGGCGGCGTGATGGGCAAGATGGTGGATGCGCAGAGCATCGTGGTGGCCAGTACGGCGACGCAGTGCTTTGGGAGGGAGGCGGAAATCCTGCGGTTTGTGCTGGTGCACAGCCTGGTGCTGGCGTCGCTGATCGGGCTGCTGGTGACGTTGCAGGCGTATGTGTGGCCGTTCCGCTTGATGGTGCCGCAGGGATAGGGGGCGCCGGGGCGGGGCGGGAGGGGCGCGGAGCGTTTTGTTTTGCGCAATGGCCGGGATGGCATTTGTTTGTTCTTCACTATGTCCGCGACCCTGACCCCGATGATGCAACAATATCAGGGCATCCGGAGGAGCCTGCCGGAGGACACGCTGCTGTTGTTTCGGCTGGGTGACTTCTACGAGATGTTTTTTGAGGATGCGCAGCGTGCGTCCGCCGTTCTGAATCTTGCCCTGACCAAGCGCAACGGGGTGGCGATGTGCGGCATCCCGTACCACGCGGCCGAGGGGTACCTGCGCAAGTTGGTGAGCGCGGGGGTCCGCGTGGCGGTGTGCGACCAGGTGTCCGAACCGCAGCCTGGGAAAATCGTGCAACGCGAGATCACGCAGGTCATCTCACCCGGGACCGTTTCGGATCTCCAGATGCTGGACGCGTCGCGGAACAACTTTTTGGCGGCGGTGCAGCCCGACGCGAAGCGCGGCTTCGGGTTCGCCTACATTGATCTGATGACGGGCGAATTCCGGCTCACGGAACTGGCCGACGCGCGCGAACTGGCGGATGAAATGGCGCGGGTGCGTCCGGCCGAGGTGCTCGTGAGCGAGGAGGCGGCCGCGGTTCTGGGGGACACGCCGGGACTGGTGCTACGGGACGGCTACGCCTTTCTCTACGACCAGGCGCACTACGCGCTCAAGGAGCAGTTTCAGGTGCAGGCGTTGGACGGCTTTGGCTGCGCCGGACTGCCGGCGGCCGTTTCCGCAGCGGGTGCGTTGGTGCATTACTTGCGGCATGAACTGCGTCGGTCCCTTGCGCACGTCCGGAGGCTCACCACCTACCACCGCTCGGAATTCATGGTGCTGGACGTCGCGACGCAGGCGAACCTGGAGCTGGTGGAATCGCGCGGCGCAGGCCGGGACACGAGTCTGTTGGGGGCGTTGGACCGGACCAAGACACCGATGGGGGGAAGGCGGTTGCGGGACTGGGTGCTGCACCCTTTGTGCCGCGTGGAACCGCTGCTGGCGCGGCAGGAAGCGGTGGGCAGGCTTATCGGCGATCCTGCGGGGCTGCAGCACCTGCGCGACTTGCTTGGGGGCGTCCGGGACGTGGAGCGGACGGTGGGACGGCTCACGCAGACGGGCGGGAACGGGCGGGATTTACAGGTGCTGCGCGCAGCGTTGGAACAGGTGCCGTTGCTGAAGGCGGCGGTGGCCGGCGTTGCCGGAAGAGAGGGCGGCCTGCTGGCTTCGGTGGGGGCGGAACTCGCGCCGCTGCCGGCGCTGCTGGATTTGTTGAACAAGGCGCTGGAAGAGGAGCAGCCCGTGCACATCCGCGACGGGGGAGTTTTCCGGGAAGGCTTTTCAGAGCTGCTCGACACGCTGCGGGCGGCGGGCCACGAGGGAAAGCGCTGGATCGCGGACCTGCAGCAGCGTTTGGGAGAGGAGACGGGAATCCGCTCGCTCAAGATCCGGTTCACGTCGGTTTTCGGGTACTTCATCGAAGTGACACGTTCGAACCTGAACATGGTGCCGCCGGAGTGGACGCGGAAGCAGACGGTCTCGAACGGGGAGCGTTACGTGACGGCCGAATTAAAGGAGATGGAGTCGCGGATCCTAGGGTCCGACGAAAAGGCGAAGGCGCTGGAGGTGGAGCTTTTCGCACAGGTGCGTGGCGAGGTGCTGGAGGAACTGCAATCGCTGCAGGCAACGGCGCGGGGCGTGGGCACGCTGGACGTGCTTTGTTCGCTGGCGGAAACGGGGCGTCTTTTTGGCTATTGCCGTCCCGAGCTGCACGAGGGTTTGGAGTTGGAGTTTGTGGACGGCCGGCATCCGGTGCTGGACCAGGCTTTGGTGGAGGAAAAGTTCGTCCCCAACGACACGCTTTTGGACGGGGGCGCGAACACGCTGCTGGTGCTGACGGGCCCGAATATGGCCGGAAAATCGACCTACATCCGGCAGGTGGCGCTCCTGACACTGCTGGCGCAGATGGGCTCCTGGGTGCCCGCGCGGCGCGCCGTGGTGGGCCTGGCCGACCGGATCTTTACGCGGGTGGGCGCCAACGACGACCTTTCCAGGGGCCAGTCCACCTTCATGGTGGAAATGCACGAGACGGCGAACATCACCAACAACGCCACGGAGCGGTCGCTGGTAATCCTGGACGAAATTGGGCGGGGCACCTCCACCTTTGACGGCCTGTCCATCGCGTGGAGCGTGGCCGAATACTTGCACGATGTGCTGAAGGCGCGCACCCTCTTTGCCACCCACTACCACGAGCTGACGGAACTGGCGCGCACGCGCACCGGGGTGCAGAACTTCAACGTCGCGGTGCGCGAATGGAACGAGCAGATCATTTTCCTGCGCAAGATCGTTCCCGGTGGCGCGGACAAGAGTTACGGCATCCAGGTGGCGCGTCTGGCCGGCCTGCCTAAGCCCGTGCTTGAGCGGGCCAAGGAGATCCTGGCCAATTTGGAACGCTCCGAACTGAGCGCAGACGCGCCAGCGCGCACCACCGCGCCTGCCGAAGGCGGCGTGGCCCGGCAGACGCGCCGGCGCAGCGTCATGGCGCAGGAAGCCGAGAAGCCGCAGATGACGTTGTTTTAGGGCGGCGGCAGGAGTCCCCGGAAATCAGCCTTCCGAGGGGCCGGGGGTCTCAGGCGATGATCTCTTCGATGGCCTTGCCGTGGTCTATCTCGAGCCGTTTGCGGCCAGGGATTTCCAGCTGCCTTGAGTCGAGCCCGAGCTGCCGCAGAATCGTGGCGTGGATGTCGGTGACGTAGTGCCTGTTCTCGACGGCGTGAAAGCCAAGCTCGTCGGTGGCCCCGTGTACCACGCCGCCCTTGAGTCCGCCCCCGGCCATCCAGGCGCTGAAGCCGAAAATGTGGTGGTCGCGACCGTCTGCTCCCTGCGAGCCGGGCGTGCGACCGAATTCGGTGGCGAAGACCACCAGCGTCTCCTCCAGCAGCCCGCGCTGTTCCAAATCGAGCAGCAGCCCGCCCACGGGCTGGTCCACCTGCAAGGCGAGCTTGGAATGGTTGGCCTGGAGTCCGCCGTGGGCATCCCACGCGCCGGCGCCGCCGCCGCCGTGCTGGATCTGGATGAAGCGCACCCCGCGCTCAACCATGCGGCGGGCTGCGAGCAGCTGCGCTCCAAAGTCCCGGCAATGCGGCAGATCAAGCCCGTAAAGGGCGCGCGTCTGTGCGCTCTCCTTGGAAAAATCGAGCACCTCCGGCACAGACTGCTGCATCCGGAAGGCCAGCTCGTAGGAGGCGATGCGGGCCGCCAGCGCCGGGTCGGACGGGTATTCCACACCTCGTAGCCGGTTGAGTTCCTGCACGAGCTCGAGACCGATCGTCTGCGCCGCCGGCGTAAACGGGCGCGCGGGCTTTCCGAAGTCCAGAGGATTGGCGGGATCAATCCGGAGGGGGACTGCGTCGTGGGCCGGCCCGAGGTAGTGCCCGTCCTTGTTGTTCCAGTACTCGCGCGTGCCAATGGAGACAAACTGGGGAAGGTTGTCGTTGAGGCTGCCCAGCCCGTAGTGCACCCACGCCCCAAGGGTCGGATAGTTGCCGTCGACCATGTGCCTCCCGGAGTGAAACTGCGTCTGGGCGCCGTGGTTGCTGTCGGTGGTGTAGAGCGAACGGACGATGGCCAGCTTGTCCACGTTTCCTGCGATGTGCGGAAACCAGTCGCTCACCTCAATCCCGCTTCGTCCGTGTTTTTGAAAACCTACCTGCAGCGGATAGATCTTGTTTCGCTGGTTGCCATTGCCGTCCGGCACGACGAGCCGCTCCAGGGCGAGCTTTTTGGGATCCTGTACCCCGGCAAAAGGCGTCTCGGCGATGGTTTTTCCGCCGTACTTGCTGAGCATCGGCTTGGGGTCAAAGCTCTCCATGTGGCTGACCCCGCCATTCATAAAAAGCCAGATCACGCTCCGGGCCTTCGCTGGGAAATGAGGCAGGCCACTCGGGGGCGCCCACTGTCCGGCGGCCGCGCTGCCGCGCGCCTCCTGCGCAAGCAGCGAGCCGAGCGCGAGGCCCGTAAATCCGAGACCCAGGTCCGCGAGAAACGTGCGGCGCGAACCGGCGCCCGGCAGGGGAGTTTGCAATGTGTGAGCCTTCATTTTTAGCGGAGGGTGACGAAGTCGTTGTGGTTGAGCAAAGCCCAGACAAGGTTGGCGCGAGCAGACTGGCCGGCAGCTGGATTCTGGACGCCCGCGGCTGCGCGCCACGCGGCGAGCGCGCGGAGACACGCCGCCACTTCCGCATCCATCGCCCCGACGCCGAGGACGTACGCGTAAGCCTCCCGCACAAATGCCGCGTCGGCGTCCGCGCCGGAGCCTGGTTCCGCACCCCTTGAGGCGCTGTCTTCCAGCAGGTGTTTTGCAATGCGCGCGGCCGCATCGAGGACCAGGCTGCTGTTGCTCAGAGCCAGGGCTTGTTGCGGGACGATGCTCTGTTCCCGCCTGTAGCATTCCTTGACGGCGGCCTGGTCGAAGGTGGTCAGGAAGAGGTTCCTCTCATTGTTGGAATGGTAGAAATACAGACTCCGCCGTTTTGAGGCAGCCTGTTGCGGGGGCGCCACCGGCGGCCCGCCCCGCTGCGGATCCAGTTCGCGGGACAGCGCCAGAATGGAATCGCGCACCACCTCCGATTCCAAACGCAGTGGTGAGCGGCGCCACAGCTGCAGATTGTCCGGATCCCTTTGCAGGTTCGCGCCGAGCCCCGCCTCGGAGGAGGACATCCGGTAGGTGGCTGAATTGACGATGAGCCGGTGGAGACGCTTCATGCTCCAGCCGCCCTCGACCAGCTCGGAAGCCAGCCATTCAAGGAGCTCCG
>CANJYI010000177.1 GCA_947478975.1 Chthoniobacteraceae bacterium | reverse complement strand
AATCCTCCAAGCTCAGCGTGAGTCCCATCCCTAGCATCGACGCCGCGAGGGACCAGAAAATCCAGTCCGGGCCAAACCAGAGCATCACGGAGGGCTTCAAAAACGCGATGATCGAGAGTGCGACCAGCCAAACGGGGTAGAGGTTGTTGAACCAGTCGAAGAAGCGTTTCATGAGATTAGGGGTGGGAGTCGCGCGTGCCTTGGAAGGCGGGACCGCCCGCGCCGACGTAGCCGTTGCTGGTGCCGTTTTCATCCGGCGTCGCCCAGAACGCAAACAAAGAGCCGCTTTTGAGGTGAAAGCGAAACTTCACATTCTTCCCGGCTACCCCCGAAAGGTCCGTCCCGTCCGGCCATTCAATCCTTAGCTTTGTCCGATTCCCGGCGGCAGGCAGCGAGCTGCGGAGCACCTGTCCGCTCTCGTCCAGCACATCGACGCGCACTTCGCCGTCCACGTTCACAAAGAGATGCCTGCCCTTGAACCTTACCGGCCGCGTCGTCAACTCGCCGGAGCCGTCCATACTCGCAAAGCCGTCCCGGCGTAGCGTCGCGAGGCCGATGCTGCCTCCGGTGTACATGCCGCGGTGGCCGCTCGGCGCGATGCCGCTGGTGCCCATGTAGGGAAACACGAGCTGATCCTCGAGCACCACGAAGACCCCGGCGGCGCCGTGGAGGTAACCTCGGTCCCACGAGCCCTCCGTGCGGGAACCAACAATGAAACCGGTGCGGTCCGGCCGATCCCAGTGGAAGCCATCGCGGCTGAAGCCCAGTTCGAGGTCGACGAGCTTCGGAAACCCACCCTTTTCACAGACGCCGTTGTTCGGGCCGCGGTGGATGTAATGAAGGCCGACCATCAGGCTTTCGTAGGCGACCGCGTTGAGGCTGTAGAGCTGCGGCGCCTCACCCGCCCCTGGATAGCGGCCCTGGGGCTCAGGAAGGTCGAGCTTGTCGGCGCACGTCCAATAGACGCTCTTGCTCCAGTCGGCGCCCTTGAGGAAGTCGTCGCTCTCGTAGTAGTAGCGGCTGCGACCACGGGAGGTGCCCCGCTTGATGCTGGAGCACCACTTGTTTCGGAAAGGATTGAAGAAGAAGGAGCAGTAATCGTCCGCTGCGATGGTCGTCGTCACCGCATCCGACCACGTTACCCCGTCGGAGACATGGAGCGAGTGGTTGAACCCCTGCGGGCGCTGTTCCTTCGGCACATGCAGCCAGCAGGTCAGGTATTTGAGGCGTTCGGCGGGATTCTTTGCGTTCAGGTCGAGCCACACGCAGTTGTCGGATCCGCCCGTGGCCAGCTTTGGGCCGGTCCAGCGCAGGCCTTCGGCCAAAAGCTGTCCACGCCGCGTCCACGTCTTCATGTCGGGACTCGTGGCGAGCGAAAGAGGCCCGCGCCAGCCGGCGACGTAGAACAGCTTGAAGAGCTTTTCCGACGGGTCGTAAAACACGCCGCCCTGTCCCGTGAATGTTGTGGCCTCCTCCCCGCGCTCGCCTTGGCTGGAGGGAGCGAGCTCGCGCTCCGACTCGGCTTTGAAGACGGGATTACCCTCGAACTTCTTTGCGTGGTGGAAGGTGCGTTTGAGGGTCGTGTGCTCCACGAGAAAGTCGTCTACGAAGAGCTGCCGGCCGAGGTCGATGGGGATCACCTTCGGCTTTGCCTTCAAGTACGGCACTTCCATCGGCTCCACGGAGTTTGGATCGCGGAAGCGGGGCGGCCACACGTCGGGCAGCTCGATGCCGTTGTAGAGTTTTTCGGGCTTCGGCCCGGTCGCCTTGTTCGCGGGCAGGAGCAGCTTTGCGTCGGCTGAGACAAGCTTGCCTGCGAGTACGTCCTCCTCGCGGAACTTCGCGAGAAGGATCTCCGCATCGGTGTGTCGGTTCCAGTCGTAGAGGACGTGGATGAGGCCGTCTGGTGCCTCAAAGCCGTCGGGATACGACACTGCGTTCCGCTCGTCGAGGAGCAGGCCGCCTTTCCAGGTCTGGCCCTCGTCTTCCGAAAGCCAGGCGCTCATGTGTGTGCGCTTCGGCAGGCGCTCGGCGGGCGAGCCGTTTTTGACCAACAGGATGCGGCCCGACTTGAGCCTGCGCAGAAAGAACCGCGCGTTGATGTTCTGGACAGTCGAGGCCTCCTTCGGCGTGCTCCACGTTTTGCCGCCATCCGTCGAGAAGCTCTCGTGCGGCTGACCCTTGGTGCGTGCTAGCATCCACAGGCGGCCGTCCTTCAGCTCGACCAGCATGTGCTCGTCGAACTCCCAGTCGGGGAACTGCAGACTGCCACGTTCCTTCCAGGACGCCCCTTCTGCGGTGGACTCAAACACCCTAGCCGTTTTTGCGTGCCAGTCGGACACCGGCAGCAGCCAGTCGCCGTTTTGAAGGACAGTCGGCTTGTTGAGCGTGCAGCCCTCCGCAAACTGGACCGGCGTGCTCCACGCGGGTTCTGCTGCGTCGGGCTCATCGCAACGCATGAACCAGTTTGTGATGCGCTTTTGCGGATCGCCGAGCTGTTGGTCGAAGAAAAGCCACAGACGGCCCTTTGGATCGGTCCACAGGTTTCCCACCAGCGCGCCGCTGAGCTTTTGCGAGGAGTCGGTCCGCGCGCCTACGGCCAGCCGCGGCTTCGACCAGTTCGCCCCCTGGTCGTCGCTTGTCGCCAGCAGGAAGTAGCCGTCCTTTTTGTCACCCGTGCCTGTCCAGCAGCCCCAGATGCGCCCCTTCGGCGTGCGGTCCATCCCGATGATCATCGCTCCGGGCCGGGCGTCGTCCTGAAACTGTGCTCCCGGGTTTGGAATCACCACGGGGGAGAGGCCGTCTTCCTCCCGAAGCCCCGCGCCGTCCGCGGAGATGAGGACCACCATCTTTTTGAACTGCATCCGGTCGCCCTGTTTGACGGCCTTGCGGTAGAGGGTGACGCGGTTGATTTCTCCCGGGAAAAGTTGTGTCTCCGGAACGTCGACCTTGGTGAAGCCGGCCTTTTCCAAGGCCTCCCCCTGGCTCGCAGCCTTTGGGCGCGGCGACGGCGTGAGGACGTAGAGGGTTCCCGGCCTGCTGACGGTTACATCTGTTTTTTCGATGCCGGCGCGGTGAAACGGCAGGTTGCGCACCGCCTCGGGCATTTCGTCGATGGTGTATTCGCGGTCGGTGAAAAGCGGTACGCCGCGTTTCATGAAAGCGGGTGCCGGCGGCGGGGGGGCGGGCCATTCGGTGCGCTTCCGTCCGTCCTGCGACTCGAACTTTCCGGTGGACTCCAGCTTGCCGAACATGATCCGGTCGGTGGTCCCTTTGTGGTCGCTCTGCGAGACCGCGAGCCACACGTTGCCTTCGTGCTCGTGAAAGGTCGGGTACTGGAACGAATGGGGCGTTTCGAACCTGTATTTGCGTTCCCACGTCTTGCCATCGCGGGAGATGTCCACGTTGAACACGCTGCGGCCGCAGCCTTGAATGCGGGTGTTCTCCTGCCAGCCGAGGTAATACACGCCGCCGAATTTGTCGAAGGTGGGCTTGGAGTTGAGGCCGTTCGGCACAAACGCTTCCGGCTTGCCGACGGTCCACGTTTTGCCGTCCTTGCTGGTGGTGAAGTGATAGTTGCCCGCGTCGTTGCGACAGATTGCTATCCAGGTGCCGTCGGGAAGCCGGTTCACAGCCGACTCGCTCAGTTGCTCCGCTTGGGGCTCGTTGTAATGGCCGATGACTTCGAAGGTCTTGAAGTCGTCGTGCAGTACGGCAAGTGCGTTCTGTTTGCCGGGGAAGTTGTTAAGGGCCACGTACCGCCGGCCATCGAACTCCTTGAAGGAATCAAAGATGTAAAGGCCTTCGCGGACAGGTTTTCTGGTGAAGCCTTGTGCGGCGGCATCCGCGTGGAAGTGGCGCGGCTCCATGTCGAACACTCCGGCGGCGGTCTTGAGCTGCGCCTTCTCGATGTTGGCTGCGAAGGTTTGGGTGCGCAGGTCGAAGTCGCGGTACCAAGTGACGGCCTGCTCCGTTGTCGGTTGGCTGCAAAAATAGGTGCGCAGCGTGTGTTCGTCCTTGCGGAGAATGCGCGGCACAAAGATCTGCGCGTCCGGCAGGCTGGCGTTGGCGAACACCTGTCCCGCCTTTGCGAGGGGGTGCGTCTTTTCCACATGGAGCGTCTGCAGGTTCACCACCGTCAGCACGCAATACATGGCTGCTCCCGCCCCATGGCCGGGCACCACGTCGTTGTCGTGTTCGACGATGTAGGCGCGGTCGCCCACGCACACGAACTCCGCGTCGTGGGCTCCCTTGACCTGCGGCGCGCTCACGCGGGCGAGGCGCTGCAGGACGAGGTCTCCCGCCAGCGCCGCATTCCAGTTTTGCGGCAGCAGGCCCGCAGTGGGCGCGGCTGAAGCTTTGGGGCCGGACGGGGCCGTGGGTTCGGCGGGTTTGGAAAGGGCGCCTGCCGGGCCCCCCTTGAGGGCAGGTGGAGCTGCCGCCAGAAAAGGCGTAAAACAGGAGGGCGCGGCAAACGCAACGAGACAGAGAAGATTCCGGAGAGTCATGGTGGGGTGAAAGGGTTCAATGCGCTGTTTTCGGGCGACTGAACAGCCCGGCAGCGTGTTATGTTAACACTATGTCCGCGATTTCCCGACCCACACTCAAAGACATCGCCCGTGTCGTCGGAGTTTCCACCATGACGGTGTCGCGCGTGCTGCGCGGTTCACCGAGGGTCGCTGCGCGAACACGCGAAATTGTGCTCAAGGAGGCGGAGAGGCTCAACTACCAGCCGGACCCGCATTTGATGCGGTTGATGCAGGTGGTGCGCGGAAAAAAAGAGCAGCGGGTGCGGGCGGTGATCGCGGTGATCCGGGAGGATGTCCCCAAGGACGGGCTGCTGGGCCCCTCGTACCAATACGTTCCCGTCGAGGAAATCCGCCGCCGGGCCCATGGGCACGGCTATGCGGTGGAGGAGTTTTTCTTGGGGAGGGATGGACTTACGCCGCGGCGGTTGCAGAAAATCCTGCACGCCCGTGGGATCGAGGGCGTGATCGTATCTCCGCAAAGCGTGCAGCTGCCGTGCAGCAGGCTGGACTACTCGCCATTCGCGGCGGTGACGTTTGGAAACGCCATGAGCACGCCTGCGCTGCACATGGCCGCCGGAAACATGACGCTTGGTATCCATCGGGCCGCCGTGCTCCTCCGGGAGCGCGGTTACCAGCGCATCGGAGTGGCGGTGACGAAGTGGATTGTGACGCGCTCGCAGTTTGGGTACAGCGGAGGCCTCTTTCACTGGCAGCAGAGCCTCCCGCCCGAAAGCCGCGTGCCGCTTCTGCTTTTTCCGAACAACGACATCAGCCGTGGCTTCGACGCATTTGCAAAGTGGATGTACGAGCACAAACCGGACGCGCTGATCACCTTCGACACGCACGTCCCAGGCTGGCTCGGCCAGCTTGGCCTGCGTTTTCCGGAGGACATCGGCTTCGTGGTGCACGACTGGACGCCGAGGATGACAGGCTTTGCGGGCATCTATCAGCAGCGGGAGCATCTCGCCGCCGCGGCGGTGGATCTGATCGTGACGCAGTTGTCCCAGCACGAGCACGGGGTTCCCGAAGTGGCGCGTCAAATCATGATCCCGCCCAAATGGGTGGAAGGCCCCAGCGTGAGGGCTTCGTGAGCTGCCAGCCCTGCAATGGCGTCCCAACCTGATCTCACAGCGAAGGATCCATTTTTCGGCGTCCGCTCACACGCAACCTCCCCTCTTTGCTCTGCCTGTCATAGGAAGTGCCTCGTATTAGAAAAGCGTCCCTCGCCATAAGCTCCAGTCGGACAACGCTGTTTTCGCTGGGACGGCGGATTGAATATTACGTGCCCATTTTACAAGAGCGATCTTCGCAAAATGTGTGTCGGGCAAATGAGGGGGTGAGGGAGGCGTTTCGAGCGAAGGTAGACCTGCAGGAATCCAAGCACTTAACCCAACTCGCCATGACACTCGCAGACCGTTTTCGTCAGGAAGGCCGACAGGAAGGTCGACAGGAGGGGGAAGTTCTCTCCCGCCGACAGGCGCTCCTTGAAGTATTGGAAGTCCGTTTTGGTTCCATTCCTGAGGGCCTTGGGGAGACGCTGGCGGCGGTCTCCGATCTGGACCGACTCAAAGCGCTGCACAGAACGGCCCTCACCTCTGCGGACTT
>CANJYI010000176.1 GCA_947478975.1 Chthoniobacteraceae bacterium | reverse complement strand
GCGATCTAGGGTGGAACCCTCCATGAACACCAACCTCGCCAAACACGCCAAACTGCTCCTTCAAATGATGCCTCATTCCATCCACGGCCCCTGGCCTCTCTTTCCCGAACTGGATTATCCAGAAACCCCCAAGCGCTCCATGGCGTCCCGTCCTTCCGCACCCCGCACGGGCACCATTTTTCCCATCCGCTCCAACCGCCCAAGAGCCTCAACGCGCCCCCCCTAGTCTGCCATCCGCATGCAGTGCCTGCGCCTGCTCAAAACCGAAGAATCCCTCACCGCCTGCGAGGCAGCCCGACGGCTGGAACTGGATGAAGCACTCGTCCAGTCCCAGTTCTCTGAACTCCACAGCCTGCGCCTCATTGAAAAGGGCGGTGCGCGCAAGATGGACGGACAGGTCCGCCCCCTTTTTCAGCTGAACCCTTCCCACCCCGTGCTCGAACTGCTCCTCGGCCCCGCCCCCGAAGGCTCCAAGCCCCCCACCGCTTGAGCCCTGCGGCGCACGCGCCCACTCAAAAGCAGCAGCCCCCACCCGTCACAGTCGTCTCACAGTCGTCTCACGCCGTTCCCTCCTTTCACGCCGTTGCGCCTGCCGTTTCCACGGCCCGGCCGGCCGGCCGCCGCCGCGCTTTGCTCCGCGGGTTCAAGCCGCGTGATCTCCACGCCGACCACACACATGTCGTCGGGGAACGGCCTTCCCGAGGCAAACTTCTCCGCCTCCGCCACTGCGGCACGGATCAGCGCCTCGGGCGCCAGCTTTGCAAAGCGTGCGATTGCCTCGCGTAAACCGCTTTCGCTAAACAGTTCCCCACGCGCATTTTCGACCTCGAAAAGGCCGTCCGTGAAAAGGAGCATGATGTCCCCGGCCTCCACCTCGCAGAAATCGTTGGAGTATTCCGCCTCCGAAAATATTCCCAGAGCGGGCCCCCGCGCGCTGGGAGCTTTCCCCGCCGACGGGTACCGGTGCGGCTCCCCTTGGGGCTCGGAAGAAACCGCTCCTCCCAGCGAATCCACCCTCCCCTTTGCCCGCCGCACCAGCAGCGGACTCGGGTGCCCGGCGTTGGCAAAGGTCACCCGTCCATTGGCGATGTCCACCGTCAGCGCACAGGCGGACGCGAACACCAGCGTCTCGGCCTCCTCAAAAATATGGCACAGCGCCTGGTTCATCTCGCTCAAAAGGAGGGCGGGATCCGCGGCCTTTTCCCCGAGCTGCTCCTCCAAGGCGCGCAGCATGGCCGTCACCAGGGCGGCGCGCACCCCGTGCCCCATCACATCGCAGATAAACACGCTCAGTGCGGTGTCCGAGACCCGCGTCACGTTGAAGCAGTCCCCCCCCACAAAATGGGAGGCCCGGTACAGGCTGCACACCCGCACCGCGCTCTGCTCCTCGGCGACCCCGAAGGGCACCGGTGGAAAGTGGCGCGGCAGCAGGGCCTGCTGGAGCTCGTGCGCCATCCGGAGCTCCTCCTCCATCAGCTCGTTTTTCTCGCGCAGCTCCCGCGTCCGGTCCCGCACCCGCTGCTCCAGCTCCATGTTGCAGGTGTAAAGCTCCGCCTGCGCGCGCTGGAGCGCCTCCCTTTCCGCCACCTCCCTCAGGGCCCTCCTGACGGCCGACACCAACCGCCCGAGCCGGTCCTTGAGCACAAAATCCGTCGCCCCGCCCTTTAGGAGCTCCACCGTCTTCTCCTCCCCCACGGCTCCGGAAATGACAATCACCGGCACCTCGGGACACAAGTGCCTCGCCAGCGCCAGCGCCTGCGCGCCGTCGTAGTCTGGCAGCCGGTAGTCCGACAGCACCACCCGCGGCGCAAACTCCCGCAACGCAGCCTCAAACCCCGGCCCGTCCTGTTCCCGCCTCAACACGTACTGCAAACCGCCCGCCTGCAGCTCCCTCTCGATGAGTTCGGCGTCCAAGTCCGAATCCTCCAAAAGGAGAATCCGCACGACACCTGCTGGCGGTTTGCTCGTCACATCCCACAATATATTCACGAACCGGCGGGCTGCTGAAAAAAGCGTGAAAAATAACCCGCCGGGGGCTGCGGCCGCCAAAAGAACCACTGCCATCGGCTTTCCTGCCTCCCAGCCCGGATGACAACCCGCTCCTGCCCCGCCTCCAGCACCGTTCTTTTTGGTCGCCACCAAAATGCCGCACCCTCTTTATTGTCAGAGTCCCCAAGCCGTTTTCCACTCCCCCCATGATCCGCGCCCTCCCCCTCTGCCTGTTGCCCTGCACCCTCGCCTGGTTGCTGCCAGTCACCGCCCTGGCCGCCCCAAACCAGGAGGGCGCGCGCCCGCCAAACGTCGTGATTATCTTCACCGACGACCAAGGCTACGGCGACGTCGGCGCGTTCGGAGGCAAGGCAGCCAAGACGCCCAATCTGGACCGTATGGCCAAGGAGGGCCGTAAATTCACCGACTTTCACGTGGCGCAAGCGGTCTGCTCGGCTTCCCGCGCGGCCCTGCTCACCGGCTGTTACCCCAACCGGATCGGCATCAGCGGCGCCCTCGGCCCCAAATCCAAGCACGGCATCGGCGCCAACGAACTGACCCTCGGACAGATGTTCAAGCAGAAGGGCTACGCCACCGGGATGGCGGGCAAATGGCATCTTGGACACCTTCCTGAATTCCTGCCGACACGGCGCGGTTTTGACGAATTCTACGGCATCCCCTACTCCGGCGACATGTGGCCCTTCCACCCGGAGGCCAAGCCCGGCTCCTACCCTCCCCTGCCGCTCATCGAGGGCGAGCGCACGGTCAATCCCGGCCTGCAGCCCGCCGACCAGGAGCAACTCACGGTGCAGTACGCAGAGCGGGCGGTGCGTTTCATCAACCGCCACAAGGACGCACCCTTCTTCTTCTACCTCGCCCCCAACATGCCCCACGTGCCCCTTTTTGTGAGCGAACGCTTCAAGGGCAAGTCGGGCGAAGGCCTCTTTGGGGACGTCCTCATGGAGATCGACTGGGCCGTGGGCGAGGTCCTGCAGGCCCTCGCCGCCAACGGCCTCGACCAAAACACGCTGGTGATCTTCAGTTCCGACAACGGACCCTGGCTTTCCTACGGGAACCACGCCGGCTCCGCGGGCGGCCTCCGTGAAGGAAAGGGAACCGCCTTTGAAGGGGGCCACCGGGAGCCCTGTATCATGCGCTGGCCTGGGCGCATTCCGGCCGGCTCGGTGTGCGACGAGCCGCTGATGACCATCGACATCCTCCCCACCCTCGCGCGACTCATCGGCGCGGAGCTTCCCAAACACCCCATCGACGGCCTCGACGTCTGGCCGCTGCTCTCAGGTCAGCCCGGTGCGCAAAACCCGCACGACGGCTACTCCTTCTACTACAACCAAAACGACCTCGAAGCGGTCCGGTCCGGCGACTGGAAACTCCACTTTCCGCACACGGCGCGCACCATGGACGGGCAGCCCCAGGGCAAGGACGGCCTGCCTGGAAAATACAAACCGCTGCCGGTAGGGCGCGAGCTCTACAACCTCAAAAACGACCCCGCCGAGGCTCGCAACCTTGCGGCGGAGCACCCGGAAGTCCTGGCCCGCCTCGAGGCCCTCGCAGAAAAAACCCGCGCCGACCTTGGCGACGACCTCACCGGCAGGCCCCCCACTCGCAACCGCCCGCCCGGCCGCCAGGAGTAGGACGACCGCGCCACTCCGGCGCCCCACGGAGCCAAAGGTCACGACACCCTCACGCTGGGGCCTTCCACCCATTTGGGCGGGATCATGATTTGACGCGCCACTTCGGGAACCCCGTGCTCGTGCTGGGACAACTGGGTCACGATCAAATCCACCGCAGCAGCGGCGAGATGCTCCCGCTGCTGATAGATGCCGGCAAAGCCCGTCATCCTCGGCGTCCAATCGTGTACCACGAAGCCGATATCCTCCGGGAACCGCAGGCCGAGGCGCCCAAGCCAGCCTGGGACGTGCGTGTCGAAGGTGATCAGCGCGTCCGGCTTTTGCTCGCGCATCCACTTTGCGAATGCCTCGAAGCCATGGCTGATGTCGTTGTTCGGCAACAGCAGGAGCGGTACGCGGCTTTCGGGCGGTAGGCTTTGTTGCCAGTGAAAGAGGCCGCCGCTGTACCCAAACTGGGAACGCGTCACAATCCACTTCGTCACCGCCACCCCGATGCGCTGGTAGCCGCGCTCCCGCAGAAGCACGGCGGCCCGCTGGATGCCGAGCGTCATGTTTCCGGCGGCCATGTGCAGAGCAGGCGTGCTCATGGCGTTTCCAAACGTCACCGCCGCGAAGGGTGAGTAGTCCAGCCTGCTGCACGGGAGCTGCACGCTTTGCGGAGACACAATCACGCCCTCGATGCCGCGGGCGTGCAGGATTTTTTGCAACCGCCTCGGGGTGAGTCCGTCCCTGCCCAGGAAAAACTCCTCCACCGCATAGCCGTGCCCATGGGCCCGGCGGCGGATGTCCTCGACGGGAACGTATTGGTACGAGGGGCCCAGCAGCCCGTCCTTGGGCACATCCTCCCGGATCACCGCGATCACCGCCCGCACCCGCTGCTCTTTTTTGCCGCGCACCACCTGCATCATCCGCATCAAATGCGGGTCCGGCTGGTAGTTGAGTCTCTCCGCCTCCTTGAGCACAATTTCGCGTGTCCGCGCAGCGACCCTCGGCGAACCGCGCAGCACGCGCGACACCGTCATGGTGGAAACTCCGGCGACACGGGCGATGTCTTTGAGTGTGGGCGGCGGGTCCGGTGGCACCATGTTAACATAACACGCATGAGGGCTGTCCGCCCCTAGTAAAACCACCTATCACGCAAACACTCCGCCATGAACTTGCGATTTTTTCTCCGCCCCCTAGCCATCGCCACCCTCTCAGCCCTTCCCTTGGGACTGCTCGCAGAACCGTCAACCTTTCAGGGGCCCACACCCGGCACTCAGCGGGCAGTTACTATTTCAACAGTCGACATTTCCAGGGACCTAGAACGTCAGGTCGTCGTCGCCCGCGGCACCGAAACCGCTTATCAGGGCCACTGTGACACTGCCCTGCTGGCAGATGGAAAAACCATGTTTGCCGCTTGGAGCGTCAACCACGCGGGCTACCTCGGCCCACTCGCCCGCAGCGAAGACGGCGGCCTGACCTGGAGCACCCCTCTGCCGACACCGCCCGACTGGATGGCTGTCAAAAAAACAACCCCCGTACTTCATCGCCTAGCTGATCCAAACGGCGTTGAACGGCTTTTTATTTTTGGAGGCTGCGACTTTCCAGGCAACATCCAACGGGCTTTTTCCGAGGACGGTGGAAAAACCTGGTCGGCCATGGCGGCCACAGGCCTCGTAGGGGAGGTGGCCCCCAAGAGCATCCTACCCTTTGACTTAGGTAAGCGCCTCGTGATGTGGTCCGATAGGCGCGATCCCAAGAATGCGAAGGATCCCAACCCTGTGGTGTGGCAAAGTGAATCCCTCGATGGCGGTCTCACTTGGGGTCGCGAGCGCGTCATTTTGGTGGTTCCCGGACAATGGGCGCAACCCAGTGTCATAAGATCTTCCGACGGTAAAAAACTGCTGATGCTGATGCGCGAAAACACGCGGAAGCACCATTCCCTGTATTCCGTCAGCGACGACGAGGCGCGCACATGGAGCGAACCAAAAGAGCTTCCAGCCGCACTCACGGGAGACCGGCATGTCATCAAGCGCAACCCGGACGGACGGCTGGTGATCGCCTTTCGTGACATGGCAGCCACGAGTCCAAGCTACGGCCACTACGTCGCCTGGGTGGGCACCTTCGAAGACATCATCAACCGAAGGGAGGGCCAGTACCGCATCAAACTCCTCCACAATGCCGCACGGACCTCAGAGGACCGGCCTGGCACGGGGAGTACAGACTGCGGCTACTCTGACCTTGAGCTCCTAGAGGACGGAACGATCGTGGCGACCACCTACATCAAACTCAAAGCCGGCCCGGAAAAACACAGCGTCGTCAGCATGCGCTTCAACCTGGCAGAGACGGATGCCCTCGCAGCGCAGGAAAAGATGCGAGCTCCTTCAGCCAGCCTATTGCCCCCGAACTGGGATCCGGCGCTGGCGGGAGACCTCGTCCTGCAGCGCCTCGCCCGCGTGAGCGCGCCGCAGGTCAAGGGAGCCCACGACGCGGAGTTCGTGTGCGTGGGCGACCGCGCCTACAT
>CANJYI010000175.1 GCA_947478975.1 Chthoniobacteraceae bacterium | reverse complement strand
TTGAAAAAGCAGCCGTCCTCGTTGAGGCGGAGGCCAAAAAAATGGAGCGGGCCTTTCTGGACGAGATCTTTGAAAAGAAGATCCTCGAACTGCCCGAGGCAGACCGCGAGCCCTACAGGGAGGCCCGCGCCACCGAAAAACCCAAGCGGAAGCCTGAGCAAGAGGCCCTGCTGAAGAGATATCCCTCCGCACTGGCGTTGTTTGGCCTCGACCTCTACGACCCCAAGGCGTCCAAACAGGTCGTCGACAAGCGAGGGGAAGCCACCAAGTTGCGCGCCACCAAACCCGTGGAAGGGATGCTCACCGTCGTCACCGAGGTGGCGGGCGAAATCCCCAAAAGCCAGCTGCACCACCGGGGCGATCACGATCAGCTCAGGGAAGAGGTAACCCCTGGAGAGCTGGCGGTCCTGCGCGGCCCCGAACTCCCCCCTCCTGCCGCCGGACAGCCAGGCACCTCGGGACGCCGACTCGCCTACGCCCAGTGGCTCACCTCCGGCAAACACCCCCTGGTGGGCCGCGTTCTCATGAACCGCGTGTGGCTCCACCACTTTGGGCGGGGCATCGTCAATTCCCCGGGGGATTTTGGGAAGCTTGGCGAACTGCCCACGCACCCGGAACTGCTCGACTACCTCGCTGAAAAGTTCGTCGCCTCGGGCTGGAGCCTCAAGGCCATGCACCGGGAAATGGTCCTGAGCCGCGCCTACCGCCAGTCCTCCGTGCACGCAGCCTCCCTCGCGAAGGATCCAGACAACGCGCTCTTGGCCAGGTTCAAGGTGCGACGACTGGATGCCGAGGCAGTGCGGGATTCGATGCTTTCGGCTGCGGGCATCCTCGAAACCGACTTGTACGGCCCACCGGTCGCTGTGGCACGCTCCACCGAGGGCCGCATCGTCGCGGGAGTCGAAGTGCTCAACACCAACGGGGACGTCACCAAGGTCGACACCTCTGCGCCGGCGGTCAACCGGCGCTCCATCTACCTGCAGCTGCGCCGCAAAATCCCGGTCACCGTCCTCGACACGTTTGACCTTCCCGTGATGGATCCCAACTGCGAGGTGCGCGCCAGTTCCACGGTCGCCCCGCAGGCGCTTTTTCTCATGAACGACGAGTTTATCGTGCGCACGGGCAAGGCCCTCGCAGGACGCCTCCGCCGCGAACTGCCCGGAGACGTGCGCGCCCAGGTGCGCCGCGCCTGGATGCTCACCCAAGGCCGCGCCCCCGCCCCCGGCGAGGAGGACCGTTTTCTCGTGCTCCTCTCAGAACAAGCCGAACAGCTCCGCGACTACCACGCCCAGCACCCCCCGGCAAAGGACGCCCCCCTCCCGGACGCGCCCCTCGATGCGTTCGGCTCACTTTGCCAGGCGCTCCTCGCCTCCAACCGCTTCCTGCACCTCGAATAACCCGCCCTCCGCCCGCATGAGCCTCCCCTCCTCCCTTTGTTCGCGCCGCCACTTTTTGCACGGCGGCAGCTTCGGCCTTGGCGGCCTCGCGCTTGCCTCGCTGCTCCGCGACGACGGCCTCCTCGCCGCACCCGTAAAGCCCCTTCTCTCCGGCGACTCCTTCGACCTCAAACCCAAGACTCCGCCCGCTCCGGCCAAGGCCCGGGCGATGATCTCGCTCTTTATGATGGGAGGTCCGTCCCAGATGGACCTCTTCGACCCGAAGCCCATCCTCAACAAGCTGCACGGCGAAAAGTTCCCCGGCGAGGTGAAGTACGACAACGTCGCCCAGGCCTCGGCCAAGGTGTTTGGGTGCCCTTGGAACTTTGTAAAATCCGGCCAAAGCGGCATGGAACTGAGCGAACTGCTCCCCAACCTCCAGCAGGTGGCCGACGACATCACCCTCATCCGTTCCATGAAGTCCGGCGTGAGCAACCATTTGCAGGGCATGCTCGCCATGCTCACCGGACGTGGCACCGTGGGCCGCCCGAGCCTCGGCGCGTGGGTCGCCTACGCGCTGGGCAGTGAGACCCGAGACCTGCCCGCCTACGTCGTGCTGGCGCATCCCTCGGGCCTGCCCACCTTCCAGCACCAGCACTGGAGCAACGGCTGGCTGCCCTCCCTCTATCAAGGCACCCTCGTGCAGGCCAAGTCTCCCTACATCCTCAACCTGGATGCGCCCGCCGCCCTCGCCGGCCGCGCGCAGGACCGCCAAATGGCGCTGCTCCGTTCGCTCAACGACGCACACGCCGACGAACATCCCGGCGAACACGACCTGCGCGCCCGCATCGCCAGCTACGAGTTGGCGGGCCGCATGCAGTTTGCGGCCAAGGAAGCCCTCGACATTTCGGGCGAACCCAAGCACATCCTCGCCCTCTACGGCGTAGACAACCCCGTCACGGCCGACTACGGCCGCCGCTGCCTGATCGCCCGCCGCCTCGTGGAGCGGGGCGTACGCTACGTACAGGTCCTCAACAACGGCCAAAGCTGGGACCACCACGGCAGCCTGATTAAGAACCTCCCGGAACGCTGCGCCGAGACTGACCGAGGCAGCGCCGCCCTGGTGTTCGACCTCAAACAGCGAGGCCTGCTCGACTCCACTGTCGTCCATTGGGGCGGCGAAATGGGCCGCCTGCCCGTGCTCCAAAACGACGCGGGCCGCGAGAAGTGGGGCCGGGACCACAACACGCACGGCTTCAGCCAGTGGGTGGCCGGGGGCGGCTTCAAACAGGGCTGTGTCTACGGCGAAACAGACGAGTTCGGCCACCACGCCATCAAGGACGTGGTCAACCACTACGATTGGCACGCCACGCTGCTACACAGCTTTGGCTTCAACCACGAAAAGCTCGGCTACCTGCGCAACGGCGCAAACATGACCCTCACCGACGCCCAAGGCGCCCGGGTGGTGCAGGACATTCTGTCTTAATCCAGCCTCCCGGGCGTAGGCCCAAGCCGCACCATGAAGTCACTTACACTCAACACGCTGGGCTGCGTGCTCCTACTGGCTTTCCCAGTGTCCGCATCAGACAAGCTGAACGCGCCCGATGGCTGGACAACCGGAGTACCCCGCGAGGAAATTCGCCCACTGTTTCGGGACGATGCAAAAGGCGGTCCCTCCGGCACAGGAAGCCTCATCATAGAATCCGACGCCCGAGCGGGGTTGAACGGTTGGTGGTCGAAGTCCCTGCCCGTGACAGGCGGACAGCACTACCGCTTCTTTGCCTTGCGCAAAGTCACCAACGCCGACTCGCCGCGGCGCACTGGTGTTGTCCGCATCCTGTGGCGCGATTCAAGCAACAAGGCGGTGACCCACGATGAACCGTCCTTCGCGTCCTATCGCCCTGGAGATTTTCCGCGGTCGGAACCGGAGTTTCCGGCAGACAAAGACACTGTTGCCGGATGGACGGAAGTCTCCGACACCTATCGGGCGCCGTTGAAAGCAACGCAGGCCGTCGTAGAACTGCACTTCCGCTGGGCTCCTAAGGCGAAGGTCGAATGGGCAGACGTTTCGTTGACTGAGGTCCCCGCCCCTGCCCCGCGCATCGTGCGGCTTGCCGCCGCACACTTCATCCCCCGAAACACGAAAGCCCCCGAAGAAAGGCGCGCTGCCTTTGTCCCGCTCATTGAAGAAGCCGGCAGGCAGCGGGTGGACTTTCTCGTGCTGCCAGAGGTTCTCACCTACGCGAGTGGGAGCACCTACGCCGAGTGCGCAGAACCGGTTCCCGGTCCGTCCACTGAGTTTTTCGGCAAGCTGGCGAAGCAACACAACCTACACCTGGTCCCCGGACTTATTGAGCGCGACGGACCCCTCATTTACAACGTCGCCGTGCTCATCGGACCGGATGGAAATATCATCGGCAAGTATCGCAAGGTCTGCCTGCCACGCAGCGAAATTGAGGCCGGTTTTCAGCCTGGATCAGATTATCCCGTCTTCGACACCAAGTTCGGAAAGGTCGGCATGATGGTGTGCTACGATGGCTTCTTCCCCGAGGTCGCCCGCGAACTGGGTAAGCGCGGTGCCGAAATCATCGCTTGGCCGGTGATGGGCTGCAACCCGCTGCTTGGCGCGGCACGCGCTTGCGAAAACCACGTCTACATCGTCAGCAGCACGCACACGGACGCCTCAGCCAACTGGATGATCTCCGCCATCTACGGCCACGACGGCAGGCCGCTGGCGCAGGCCAGCGCATGGGGAACGCTCGCAATCGCGGAGGTGGACCTCAACAAGCGCCTCCTGTGGCAAAGCCTCGGCGACTTCAAAGCGGAAATTCCAAGACACCGTCCGCCCGACCCGCCTTCTCGTAGCGCAGATTGAATGCCTCGGGCGCGCCTGCTGGGATGAGATCGCATCACCGCCGCCTATGACACGCCTTCCCATCTGGTCTGAAAGCCAATCCAGCCGAGCCTCTGCAGGGGAAAGCGGGGCCCCGTTGCGCTTGCACTTGTGCACGGGTTGGCCGCATGGCGCCACAGCAGCGTCAAACCTGACCATACAAACACCCCGCAACATCTCCCACCTCGCTTGTGTAAATTAGAACCAGCCTTCTTCCTCTGCTCACTTTCCCGACAAAACACTTTCGGCCGACAAAATATCAACCTTGGGAAGCCTAAATCGGCTGCTTCCGCTTCGAAACGGCACTTTGAGTTTGCATCAAACCCCCATGACAAGGACGTTAAACGGTCTGACACGTCATATGAGTTCTTCCCGCAGAGTAGTGATCACAGGAATGGGGACCGTGAGTCCCGTGGGTTCGGATCTCCGCACCTTTTGGGACAACCTTACCCACGGCCGGAGCGGCATTGGGCGGGTTACCCTCTTCGATGTTACTGAATACGACTGCCAGATTGGCGGCGAGGTGAAGGGTTTTGAAGCGGCGACGTGGTTTAACGTGCCCAAGGACGCGCGGCGCGCCGACCGCTACGCCCAACTGGCGATGGCTGCGGCCAAACTGGCAATGGCCGACGCAGGACTGGACGGCCCGGGAGGAGATCCCGAGCGGTTCGGTGTGATCATCGGCTCGGGCATCGGCGGTCTGAAGTCGCTGGAGGACCAGCACACGAATTTGATCACGAAGGGGCCGGGCCGAATTTCGCCGATGATGATCCCGATGATGATCTCAAACATGGGGAGCGGGCTGGTCTCTATGGAGTACGGACTGCAGGGGCCCAACTTCGCGCCCGTTTCGGCCTGCGCGACCTCAGCGCATGCAATCGGCGAGGCCTGGCGCATGATCCGCGACGGAGACGCCGACGCATTTTTGGCAGGCGGCTCGGAGGCGGCGGTTGTGCCCTTGGGACTCGGCGGCTTCAGCGCGATGAAGGCGCTCTCGACCCGCAACGACGCTCCCGAAAAGGCCTCGCGCCCGTTCGACCGCGACCGGGACGGTTTTGTGATGGGCGAAGGCGCAGGGGTCCTTGTGCTCGAAAGTTTGGAACGAGCCAAGGCGCGCGGCGCGCGGATCTACGGGGAGGTCATCGGCTATGGACTGACTGCCGACGCCTACCACATGACCTCGCCTCCCGCAAACGGGGAGGGAGCCCAGCGGTGCATGCGGATGGCGTTGCGCAAGGCGGGCATCACTGCGGAAGAAATCGACTACGTCAACGCGCATGGCACGTCCACGCCGGTGGGGGATATGTGCGAGGTACGCGCGCTGAAGGCGGTTTTCGGAGAGCACGCAAAAAAGCTTTCGGTGTCTTCGACCAAGTCAATGACGGGCCACCTGCTTGGAGCGGCCGGGGCGGTTGAAAGCATCGCCTGCACCCTAGCGATCAACCACGGTGTGATTCCCCCGACCATCAATCTAGACAACCCGGACGAGGGCTGTGATTTGGACTTCACGGCGCACACCGCCCGGGAGCGAAAGGTCACCACCTGCCTCAACAACAGCTTCGGCTTCGGCGGGCACAACGCCTCGCTTGTGCTGCGCTCTTTCATCGGCTAGCCGACCGAGCAGAGCAGGCCCCAAAGGCCCGTTTCCTTTCCGAAATCCACCCCATCCTCCCCCTTTCACACGAGGAAGCGCCCACAAATGGGGTGCCGCCTCCTTCCAGCCCGTCCATCCCAAATGAGCTCTGACACTCCGACTTCCAAGCCACTAGCCGCCAACGAAATCATCAAATCAGCCTCCAATTTCCTGCGCGGCAGTCTGGTGGCTGACCTGCAGGACACCTCCACCGGGGCGATTTCCGAGGACAGTGGCCAACTCACCAAGTTCCACGGCCTTTACATGCAGGACGACCGCGACCTGCGGAATGCCCTTAAAAAGGAAGGCAAGGAAAAG
>CANJYI010000174.1 GCA_947478975.1 Chthoniobacteraceae bacterium | reverse complement strand
GGATGCGCATCAGCGCCCGGCCCACTTCCAGAAACGTCCCCATGCCTTGCCTGACGGTTTCGACAGCCTCGGCGAGTTGTGTCGTCTCTTCTTGGGTCAAGGGGGCGGGGAGGAGCAGTGTGATGGGTGATAGAGTTGTCATAATCACAAAAGCAATCGCACCTGGACGGGTAGGCGGTTGTATCTCCACAGCCGGCCGGTTGCCTAAAAAGGCACGAGGTGTGGGACGCATTGCCCTACCCAGCCCCGACAGACGCCCAATACACCTTGGTTCCTCGCTGTTTTCGGTGGGTACCTTTTTACTCACTCCGGAGGGAGCGGGCAGTCATCCACAGATAGCTCAGATTTCCGCAGATGTTTTTAGGGTTTCCACTCCGCTGGCAGCGTGCGATCGAGGAGATCTGCGGCTCGTAACCCAAAGCAGCTAAGGGTTCACATAGCGAGAGGGGCGCTCTCGCTCCCGGAGGGGGCGAAGAGAGTTAGCCGGGCGGCAGCGAGGCGTTGCGAGCGCCCCCGGTCCCCTATAGAAAGAACGCAGGCCCCGGGCGAGGCGGCAAGGACTGTCCCGTAGTTGGCCTCTGCTCAAAACGGATTTCGTGTTGTTGGCTCGAGAGTTATGGCGCTGTGGGAAACAGTCGCGCTCCAACGAAGTCGTGTTCATGAGGTTCTCAGTATTTCGGAAAGATGGCAGATGTCGGAAAGCGCTCCTCGACGCTATCGTTTACATATTCTTCGCGAGGCACTTGCCTGCTTGGCCAGCTTTGCGGCCGGACACGGATCACGCGTGTGGGCCGGGCGCCTTCGATGATGAGTTCGGTCTCGAAGCGGATCTGAATCCCGCTGGAGCCGAGTGGGATTTCCCCGTCGGCCTTGGTGATGGCAGTGATCTGCCCACTGGAGGCGATGTGCCCAGGGCCGTAGTGGCCTCCGGCATGTTTCAAGGTGTTCTCGGCCCCGTTCATCTGGGCCGGCACCCCGGTTTGGAAATCGGCGTACAGGGAGGCATCCATGCCGCCAAACAGGGTCGCAGTGACCGTGGCGCGCCCAAACTTTCCATACTCGACCGTATCTACCCAGGCTGGCATCCAGCGGCTGCGGATGAACCCCTTGTGTGTCTCTGTCTGAAATTCGGCGGCCTGCGCGAGGGCGGCCTCGTCCAGCCAGATGTCGGAGATGTGAAACCGAGTGAAGGCGCCGCTCAACCCATCGCCAGGTGCAGGCTTCCAGGTGATTCCGAGGTGGACGGACTGCCCTCCGAGCTTCTTCTTTCCACTGGCGGGCCATCCTGCCTCGGCAACCATGCGTGCGACTCCGATGCGCTCGCTGCCGCGCCAGATGCGGGTGGCGGAGTCGAAGGTTAGCACGTCTTCGACTTCCTTGGAGGTGCCGCCTAATTTGGGTGCGCGGCTGGCGGTGATGGTCCCCTCGCCGTTTTTAATTTCCACGTCGTGCAGCTTCCAGACAAGTCCCTCGCGCAGGCAGTGGCTGGGCTCGTCCTCAAGCAGTAGAACGTGGTTCTCGGCGGGGAAGATGCCGGTGCCACGATAATGACCGGCGTCCTTCGACTTGCTGTCCACCGGCAACACGGGGACGGCGGAGGTCTTCGGGTCGGGCGGGAGAAAGGCCCGGACGTGCATCACCGTGCCGAGAGGAATGTCGCGCAGGTCCGCCGGTGCGCCGTGATAACGCACGATGCCATACGGCAGCATGGCGAAGGGGTGCGGGTCGTTACGATAAAACTTGCCCGTCCCCTCCACGCGAAGACTCCCACGCCGGTTCGCGTGATCCACAAAGATAAGTTCGCCACGGTAGAAGTGCGCTTTCTCAAGGGGCGGAAACTTCCCGGCTTCGGGGCGGAAGGGTTCGGCGGCTGCGCTGGTAGCGCCCCAGCCGGGAATCAGGAGCAAGGAAACAAGAACAAAAAGGAAGCGTGTCATAACCTGGGGAGTTGGTGAGGGTCAGTACTTCGGGAAAATGGCCGGGGTCGGGAAGCGGTCCTCGAGGCCGGAGCGATGGTCGATGAGGTATTCCTCCCGCGGTGCTGACACATGGGGCCAGCTGGCTGGACGAACACGGACGACCCTTCCGGGACGGACGCCCTCGATGATGAGGTCGGTCTCGAAGCGGATCTGGATGCCGCTGCTGCCAAAAGGCGGCGCGCCGTCGGTCTTGGTGACCTCGAGGATGCTGCCCTTCGAGCCGATGTGCGAGGAGCTGACGATGCTGGACCATGGCTTCAAGGTGTTCTCCGCCGAAGCCATCACCATTTCGACCCCCTTCTTGAAATCTTCGTAGAGGCTAGGGTCCATGCCTCCGAACAGGGTGAAGGTCACCGTCGCCCGGCCAAACTTCCCATACTCGACGGCATCCACCCAGGCGGGCATGAGACGGCTGCGGATCAGTGCCTTGTGCACCCCCGTCTGCTGGCTGGCGGAGCGCTGCAGGGCGGCGTCATCGAGCCAGAGATCGGTGAGGTGGAACTGGTTCTCCACCCGGTTTTCCCAGGTGCCCGCCGGCAGCCAGGTGAGTCCCAGAATGACGGGCTGGCCTCCGAGCGCTTTTTTCCCCGCCGCAGGCCAGTCGCCCTCGGCAACCATGTCTGCGACCCCGAGGCACTCGCGGCCGCGCCAGATGCGGGTGCCCTCATCCAGGGTCATGGTGTGCTCGGCCGCCTTGGCGTCGCCGCCAGCCTTTGGTTCGAGCGTGGCGATGAGCTTCGTCCGGCCCACCGCAAGGTCCACTTCCTTCAGCTTCCAAACCAGACCCTCGCGCAGGCAGTGGCTGGGTTCGTCTTCGAGGAGAACGACGTGGTTCTCGCTGGGCTGCTCCACCGTTGGTTTCTGGACGATCGGCACGGAAGACGTCGCCGGATCCGGCGCGAGAAAGGCGCGGACGTGCAGCATGGTGCCCAGCGGGATACTTCTCAAATCCGCGGGCGCGCCGTGATAGCGGACAATCCCATAGGGCAGCAGGGCAAAAGGCTGCGGAACGTGTTGAAAGAACACCTCGCTGCCACCCTGCACGCGGATGCTACCGCGGCGGTTGACGTGATCCACGAACACGAGTTCACCCCGGTAGGCATGCGCTTTTTCAAGTGGAGGGAACCTGCCAGGTTCGGGGCGGAAAGGCTTCTCTTCCGCGAGTGCGGAGGTTGCGCACACGGAAAACCCCATGCACAACGCGCCGAGCCAGTGGAAGTTTGGAAATCGGTTCACAAGATTGCTGGGATGATGGTTTTCAAAAAAGAAAGCGAGCGTAGCGAGACAGACAGGCGGAGGCCACCTGAAGGAAAGGGAAGCGGATCAAGGGGCACAGCAGAATACACGGCGGCGAAACTGGGGCGTTGTGGGTTACCCGGCTGCATCGCCCAACCCAGACGACCAGCTTCCTGGTGGAGCCGATGAGTGCCCTGCCGTTGAGGTTCTTCGTCTCAAGGGGCGCGGCCATGCCGCAACTCCGTTGCAGACAGGTGTGCGATTTCTGCGCCGGCTCACTTTGGCAGGGGTGCCACAACGACGTCGTCGAACCAGACGAGACCGATGGTCTTCAGGTCGCCGGCGGCCTCGAGGCTCAGGCTGCGCAGGGGCTGGTGGTGGGGCAACTTCAAGGTCACCGCCGGTTTTCCATCCAGCGAGGCTTGCGCCTCGTTGCCCATCACGTCCAGCACGAGGTTGTGCCACGTGCCGGGAGTGATTCCTCCAGCGGCCTTTTCCTCCAGAACCGTGTTCCGGTACTTCCGCGACTCCTTGTCCGGAGCCGGGCCGGTCAGTTCGCGGTTTCCATTCCAAAGACGCAGTCCGGTTGCCGAGACGTCGAGAGCGAGCACGTGGTTGTCCGTGGCGTCCTTGTCGTGGGGGCTGGTGGTGAGGCCGAACAAGCGCAGTGTGCCCCGGCTCGTCTCGGTGACCTTGATGCGCCAGGAGATGCGCCCGCCGGTCCCGGCCAGTTTTGCCTGCGCGAGAGGTTCCTTCCAAGAGATCCCCGCCGGGTGTTTCTCATCCGGGAAGTTTTGCCCCCGCAGCGCCCCTTCCTCTAGGGTCCACCACTCGGGCCGGGCCTTGCCCAGGCCCTGCGCCCAGGTGCCGTCTGCGAGCCGGCCATACGGAATCCAGGACTCGAAAACTTTCTCGCCGCTTGCTGAGAAGTCTTCCTTCAAATCCGCCCGCGCAGCCAGCGGTGTGAGCAGAAAAGCCATGAGGAGCAGCTTCATTGTTCAGGTTCTTGGTTTTTGGTTTTTGGTTTTTGGTTGGTCGCCCGGTCCGTTATTTTCCGACGCTCAGGGGCAGCGGGCGCGGCAGGAGCAGGTCTTTGTGGCCTTGCAGGACGGCGTGGCATTCGGGGCTGAGCGTGGTGAGGCCGGTGAGGTGGAGGCGGCCCGGGTGTTTGGCGAGGGCGGCGGCGGCGGCGGGCGAAAGATCCGTGATCGCCTTAAGCACAAGTTCGCCGGTGAAAGCGGCGAGCGCGGCGGCGGATTCGGTTGAGAGGGTGTCCAAGCCGTTAAGGACGAGCGTTCCGGCTCGTTTCGCCGTCAGACTTGACCCATTGGAGCGCACTGCATTGCTGTTGCCAACACGTTTGGCCAGCGAGGTGGCCACGGCGGGCGGGAGCGAGATAAGGTCGTTGAGCACGAGTACTCCCTCGTGGGCCGCCAGGGCTTCCGCACTCTCGGGCAATAGAGAGGCGAGGTGGTCGATTCGTAGGACGGAGGCGGCCCCATCCTGCCGCCGGAAGATGACGCCGGGCCGCGTCTTGTCCTCCTCGGTGCCCCGGTGTTTGGCGAGTTCGGCGGCGATGGGCGGTGAAAGCTCCGTGAGCCCGAGACGCAGTTCCCCCCACTGCCGCGCGAGCTTTCGCGCGAGCGGGAGGGAGTCGAGTTTCTCCATTGCGTAGAGCAGCACCTTGCCCGGATGCTCGGCGAGAGCTTCGGCGGCTTGGGGGGAGAGGGTCTTCAAGCCGTTGAGGCGAAGGTCTGCAGAGCCGAATCCCTTGCCCGGCGCATGCTTCGCCAGCACAGCCGCGACTTCGGGCGACATTTCCTTGAGGCCGTTGAAGGACAGCGCACCCTCGTACTTTACGAGCACCTCCGCCACCTCGGGCGTGAGCGTGGTAAGCGCGTCGAAGCTCGCAAAGCCTCCGTCGATGGAACCCACGTTCAACGGTTTCTTCGCCAGCACCTCGCCGGCCTGCCCCACGGTAAGCGAGGCCAACTTGCTCGAATCCTGGGCAAATGCCGTAAACGGAAACAGGGCGGCCAGGGCAAGGAGGAGACGGAGCCCCTGCCGACAGCGTGCAGGAAAGTTCATGTCTGGACGCTTCATTTTCGGGTGATGAGTTCGCTCTCGCAGCAGAGCAGTAGCAGATCGCGCAGCCGATAGCCGTCGGCGGCGGCTCGCTCGACGATATGGCGGATGGCGGGACGGTCGGCGGCTCCCAGCTCCCGCCCCAGCGCGTGGATGAGGAGCTTCTCCACAAGGCAACGGGCAAACTGCGGCTGGCGCTCCACCAACGCTTTCTTGAAGCCGATGACGTCTTTGAACTCCTCGCCGTTGAAATTGCCGCTCGGATCGACCGGCAGCGCCGTGTTGTTGACCGGATTGTAGTGCCCGCGCCAGCGGCCGATAGCGTCGAAGCTCTCCAGCGCAAAACCGGGAGGATCAATCTGCCGGTGGCAGCCGGCGCACGCCGCATTCTCCCGATGTTTTTCGAGACGCTGGCGCAGCGTCGTCGTGCCGCGGATGTCCGGCTCGACCACGGGCACATTCGGCGGCGGAGGCGATGGCGGCGCTCCAAGGATGTTTTCCAACAGCCAGATGCCGCGGATCACCGGAGAAGTGTCCACGCCATTGGCGGTGAGTGTGAGAATGCTGGCCTGGCCAAGCAGCCCGCCGCGGCGCTTGTCGGTGAGCTTGACTTGGACAAAGCCCTGCGAGGGCGAATCACCCGCGCCGTCCGGCAGAAGGTCGTCAGGGTTGAGGCCGGCCACCGGCCTCCCGAGGTCCGCTTCGACGGTCTGCCACGCAATCCCATACAGCTTCGCAAGGGCCCGGTTTACGAAGGTGTAGTCGGAATCGAGCAGGTCGGCAATCGGACCGTTGGTTTGCAGGAGCCGCTTGAAGAAGAGCCGCGTCTCGGTGCGCATCGCTGGCTCAAGATTGTCGTCGTAATAGATGCCGAACCCGCCGCCCTGGGGCTTCATCGAGCCGAGTTTGCGCATCGCCAGCCAACCGTCGAGAAACTCGCTCACGAAGGTGTCGGAGCGTGCGTCAGCAAGCATCCGCTCCACTTCCTTCCGCCGTGC